>NZ_JASGSR010000067.1:0-44665 GCF_040446015.1 Bradyrhizobium sp. INPA03-11B | reverse complement strand
GACAGCATTCACCCCAGAGGAATGCGCGAACTACCTCGAAAATTCAGGCTATCGAACCTAATGCCATCACGCTTTAGAGCCTTTCCCGTTCCGATGGAATCGGAACGGGGCTCTAGGTTTTTGTCTTGACGCGTTTTCTTCACGCGAACCGGTATCCACTTCGCTCGAAAACGCTCTAACGCGCGCGGCCGCTTACGGCTCGCCGGGCTGCGGTGAGGATCTCAGCAAGCGGCGCAATGCCGGGCTCGCGGCGCGGCGCAGCTCCTCGATGTTCTTCTTCGAGATTGCCTGCAGCTTCTGCTCGCCCTTCGCCGTCAGCTTGAGCTGAACCCGCCTGCCGTCCTCGGGATCGGTGACCCGGCTGACCAGCCCGAGCTTGGCCATGCGATTCATCAATTCGACGGCGGAGTGGTGCCGTATCAGCAGAAAGCGGGCGATATCGCCGACGCTCGGAGGGCCGGGCTCGACGAAGCCCTTGATCCCGAGCAGCGCCTGATGCTGCTGCGGCGTCAGCCCGGCCTTGCGGGCTCCCTCTTCGCTGAACGCGAGAAACGTCCGCAGCTCGAAGCGAAACTGCGCCAGCGCCCGGTAGTCCACCGTCGCGGCCACCGCGTTCCGTTTCGTGGTCGCGCCTGGCGTTCGTCGCTGCTTGGCCTGAGGCATGCCGTCGTCCCGTCGCTGGTTCGCTCCGCCGGACGGCAGAAGCCTACGCGACGCTAGCAAGCCCGCGCCGGGCGGACCATCCTACCGGCAGCCTTTGCACTTATGTTTTCAACGGTTTGACTGTCGCACCGGGCAGTCCGGCAAGGTCACGGCTGCGGCCAGTGATCGTAGCTCGAACTCAATATCTTCAGGAGCACGATCTGGAAGGCGACCGGAATCCGCGGGCTTCTGCGGCGGATCGACTTCTCCAGCGCCTCGGTGATCTCGCTCTTGGTGAGATGCCCGGCCGAGGCCCGCTCGACCAGACCGCCCCAGACTTCGGACAGCGACTTGCCGGTATGATGCGGCGCCGGGATCGAGATCCCGCGCGAGGCGGCCCAATCGATGATCTCGCGCATGGTCTGCCGGCCGCAATTTCGCGCCGTCGATAGATGGCGTGCGGTGAGCAGGCGCAGCAGATCGTCCGGCGGCGTCCAGCCGACCTTCGGCGGCACGTCGTCGGTCAGTTCGACCGACAACTCCTTCAGGACGTTCATCGCGCGGATGCTCAGGCCGCCCGATGGCTCGGCGCCGCCGTCCGCGGTGACGGCGTGCTCCGCGGTATTCGCGCTGCGACTTGAAGGCTCGTGGATCATCGCCCCTTCACTTACAGGACCCGCACCCGGGCGGTAAACCCTCGATACATCGTGGAACGACATTAATTCTATCGTAGGCCGATATGATTCGACGAAAGGTGACATTGACTAAATATCCCGGTGGGGAATTGTAGCTGCGACGGGCTGCTCCATCGCAGCCGGCGCATCCAGCCGCCGATCGATCCGATCCGGCGACCAATGAACATGCGCGCCAACAATCAATATAATTGGAGGATATCGAGCGATGAGCACCAAGGATTTTCGGCCGGGCAGCGCATTCAACGTCTCGCGTCGCACCCTGCTGCAGGCCGGCGCCGGACTGATCGGCGGCACCGTGCTGCCGGCCTCGATCGCATCACAAGCATTCGCCGAGGACAAGCCGGCGATCGGGACCTTCCCCGCCGGCACGTCCGGCTCTTCCGCCTTCATCGGCATCTCGGTGCCGCGCACCGGCACCTACGCGGTGCAGGGCGAGGATGAATTGAAGGGCTATCAGCTCGCGATCGAGCACATCAACAGCGGCCACGAGCTGATCAAGAAGATCTCGCCGAAGACCTCAAAGGGCGTGCTCGGCAAGGAATTGAAGTACGGCGTCGCGGATTCCGCGGCGAAGCCGAACGAGGCGGTGCAGGCGCAGCAGCGCTTCATCTCGGAGAACAAGGCGGTGATGATCACCGGCGGCACGTCGAGCGCGGTCGCGGTCGCGCTGAACAAGCTGGCGCAGCGCGAGAAGGTGATCTTCGTCTGCGGCATCTCCGGCTCCAACGACACCACCGGCAAGGATTGCGTGCGCTACGGCTTCCGCCAGAACTTCTTCGGCCAGACCGCCGCGGCGGCGATCGCGCCGGTGCTGATCAAGCAGTTCGGCAAGGGCAAGAAGGCCGCCTACCTGACGCCGGACTACACCTACGGCCACACCGTCACCAAGTCGATGCAGGACTTCCTCGCCCAGGCGGGTTGGACGACGGTCACCAATCAGGTATCGCCGCTCGGCGCCCCCGACTATTCGTCGTACCTGCTCAACGTCGCGAACTCCGGCGCCGACGTGCTGATCAACGTCAACTGGGGTCACGACGCCGTGCTGTCGACGCAGCAGGCCAAGCAGTTCGGCGTGCTCGACAAGATGAAGCTCGTGGTGCCCTACCAAGTGCCGTTCATCGCCCGCGAGACCGGCGGCCTGATGCAGGGCGTCTACGCCGCGACGGATTATTGGTGGACCATCGAGGACAAGTATCCGCTGGCCAGGCTGTTCAACGACACCTTCGAGAAGAAGTTCGGCTACAAGCCGGAATGGGGCGCCGAGAACGCCTATGTCAGCTTCGCGCACTGGGCCCGCATGGTCGAGGAAGCCGGCAGCTTCTATCCGCCCGATGTCATCAAGGCCTATGAGAAGGGCGAGACCATCCCCTCGCTGGTCGGCGACGTGCATTACCGCCCCGAGGATCACCAGTGCGTCCGTCCCGTCATCATCGTCCGCGGCAAGATGGAAAAGGAGATGAAGAACAAGGAGGACTATTACGAGGTGGTCGAAATCGTTCCCGGCGACGGCCTCATGCAGAAGCCGGACGCGTTCGGCTGCCATCTCGGCGATTACACCTGATCGACGTGGGACGACTCGGCGCCGTGGGCGGGGCGACCCGATCCGCGGCGTCGCTTTGTGTCGGAACCTATCCTCCATTGACCGGGCCAACTGAACGCACGCCATGATCAACTGGCCAAATTTCGTCTCGCAACTTTTCAACGGGCTGGCGCTCGGCGCGCTGCTCGCGCTGATCAGCTCCGGACTGACGATCATCTACGGCACGCTCGGAGTGCTCAACCTCGCCCACGGCGCCATGTTCATGATCGGCGGCTACGCCGGATACGTGGCCTATTCCTACACCGGCTCGTTCATTCTCGCGGTGATCGCGGGCTCGCTGTTCGTGATGGTGCTCGGGGTCGCGATGGAGCGGATCATCATCCGCCACTTCTACCACCGCCCGCATGAGGACCAGCTCTTGGTCACGTTCGGACTCGGCATCTGCTTCGTGGAGATCGTGCGCCTGATCTTCACCAGCCAGTCGCAGGTGGTGCCGCCGCCGGCGATGCTGCAGGGCATCACCTCGCTCGGCTTCCTGTTCTACCCGACCTACCGGCTCGCCGTGGTCGGCATCGTCGCGGTTGCGCTCGGCGGATTGTTCCTGGTCCTCTACCGCACCCGGCTCGGCATGATCGTGCGCGCCGGCATCGAGGATTCGGTGATGGTCGATTCGCTCGGCATCAACGTCTACCGCGTCTTCATGATCGTGTTCGGCATCGGCGCGATGGCCGCGGGCTTCGCCGGCATCATCAACGCGCCCGTGGTGTCGCTGACGCCGGGTGTCGGTGACGACATCCTGGTCGAGACCTTCGTGGTGGTGGTGATCGGCGGCGTCGGCTCGTTTCCCGGCGCCATCCTCGGCGGGCTGATCGCCGGCGAGATCATCAGCATCACCTCGATGTTCAACCCCGGTTACGCCTACGTCATGCTGTTCGCGGCGATGACGCTCGTGCTCGTGCTCCGACCGCACGGCCTGCTCGGCATGCAGGGCCGCGAATGACGACGGATCCCAAATGCTGAAGCAGCGCCCATATCTGATCGAATTCCTGACCGCCGCGGGCCTGGTCCTCGCGCCCTTCGTGCTGCCGTGGCTCGGCTTCGCACCCAACACGGTGAACCGGATCCTGGTCTGGGGCCTGTTCGGCCTCGGCTTCGACATCCTGTTCGGCTTCACCGGCCTGCTGTCGTTCGGCCAATCGGCCTTCTACGGCACCGGCGGCTTCGTCGCCGCTTATTTGCTGACCCGCGCCGGCTTCCCGTATGTCGTGCTCGCGCTCGTGATCGGCATGATCGCGGCGGCCGCCACCGGATACCTGATCGGCCTGATCGCGCTGCGCCGAACCGGCATCTACTTCGCGATGATCACGGTCGCGATCGCGGAGGTGTTCTTCTTCGTCGAGTTCAATCCGCTGTCGGACTTCACCGGCGGCGAGAACGGGCTGCCGGGCGTGCCGACCCCGAGCTTCAATCTCGGCTTCACCACGCTGCACTTCACCACCGGCTGGTCGCTCTACCAGTTCCTGGCGCTGTGCTACTTCATCGGCGTCGTGATCGCGCTGCGCATCGTGCGCTCGCCGGTCGGCGCCGTGTTCAGTGCGATCCGCGACAACCCGCTGCGCGCGACCGCGGTCGGCCACAACATCCACGGCTACAAGCTGACCGCCTTCGTGATCGCCGCCGCCTATGCCGGCTTTGCCGGCGGCTTGCTCGGCGTGCTGCAGGCCTTCATGCCGCCCGACGCGTTCACCTTCGACACCTCGGGCCAACTCGTGATGCAGACCGCGATCGGCGGCCGCGGCACGCTGTTCGGGCCGCTGGTCGGAGCCGCGGTGTGGCTGTCGCTGCAGGACTTCCTGCAGGCGGCGCTCGGGCTCGGCGCAGCCTGGAAGCTCGTGCTCGGCATCGTGTTCGTTCTGCTGGTGTGCTTCCTGCGCCGCGGCATCATCGGCGGGCTCGCCGATCTCTATGGCCTGCTGACCGGACAGCGCGGCGCGCGCGAGCCGGACGAGAGCGAGCCGCAGGTGGTCGCCGTCGCAAGCACGCCGCACGCCGCGGTAACCGCCCCGCCGACGCCTGTGCGGCCCCGCCCCGAGGGAAGTCCCTCGGGTCCGATCCTCCAGGCCAAGGGCCTGACCAAGCGCTATGGCGGCCTGCTCGCCAACAGCGACATCGACTTCACGGTCAATCACGGCGAACTGCGCGGCATCATCGGCCCCAACGGCGCCGGCAAATCGACCTTCTTCAAGATGCTTACCTGCGAGGTGCACCCGACTTCCGGCACCATCATGTTCGAGGGCCGCGACATCACCGGCATGAACGTCACCGACGTCTGCCAGCTCGGCCTGACCAAGAGCTACCAGGTCAACCAGCTGTTCGCGGGGCTGACCGTGCGCGAGAACCTCGTGATCGCGGCGCTGTCCGGGCTTCGCGGCAAGTTCAAGCTCGACTTGTTCCGCAGCATCGACAGCATCCCCGGCCTGTCCGAGCGCGTGCAGCACACGCTCGAGCTGGTCAATCTCACCTCGCGGCCGGATACGCCGGTCTCCGAGCTCGCCTATGGCGAGAAGCGGCGGCTGGAGATCGGGCTGGCGCTCGCGACATCGCCGAGCCTGTTGCTGCTCGACGAACCCTTGGCCGGCATGAGCCCGCGCGAGCGCGTCGAGACCGTGAAGCTGCTGAAGTCGATCAGCCAGGGCCGCACCATGATCATCATCGATCACGACATGGATGCGCTGTTCGAGCTCGCCGAGCGCGTCACCGTGCTGCAGGAAGGCCGCGTGCTGGTCGAGGGAACGCCGGAAGAGATCAAGAACAATTCGACCGTCCAGGAAGCCTATCTTGGCGGCGTGCATGGAGAGCTCGCTGCATGAGTTTGCTCGAGGTCAACGGACTGAACAGCTATTACGGGGATTCCCACATCCTGTTCGACGTCTCCTTGCGCGTCGAGCGCAACGAGGTGGTGGCGCTGCTCGGCCGCAACGGCGCCGGCAAGAGCACGACGCTGAAGAGCCTGATGGGCGTCGTCACCCCGCGCCGCGGCTCGGTGAGATTCGACGGCGTCGACATCGCCGGCAAGAAGAGCCACAGAATCGCGCAGGCCGGCATGCAGCTGGTTCATGAGGAGCGCCGCATCTTCGGCAGCCTGAGCGTCGAGGAGAACCTCGTGATCGCCGGCCTGACCGCCTCACAGCGCTGGCCGCTCGAGCGCATCTACGAGATGTTTCCGCGGCTCCGGGAGCGGCGCGGCAACCGCGGCACCGACCTGTCGGGCGGCGAGCAGCAGATGCTGGCGATCGCACGCGCGCTGGTGCGCGATCCCAAGATCATCCTGCTCGACGAGCCGTTCGAGGGACTGGCCCCGGTGATCGTGCGCGACCTGATGAGGGCGTGCCGCGATCTCGCCGAGGCCGGACAGACCATCGTGCTGGTGGAACAGAACCTCGCTGCGACGCTGGCGCTGGCGCAGCGCATCTACATCATCAACAACGGACACATCGTCCATGAAGGGCCCGCGCAGGAGATCAAGGCGCAGCCTGACGTGCTGCAACGGTATCTCGGGGTGTAGAGCGAACCCGCCACCGCGGGCGCGCCGCCAAAATATCGAAAACAACCCCATGCAAAGGAGCCGGCGGCTGCCCGCGTTCGACAAGGCGGCTTGACTCGTCGGGCAACTCAGGGATATATTTCTAATATTCAGAAATCGTGCGAGCACCTCTGGCCCGCAAGCTGCGTTTGTTGGGAAAGGACCGTGCCGCCTTCCCGACTGCCGTTCGATCCAATCTCGTCATGGACGCGTTCAGCCTGCCAGCGCCGCGATCATGCGTCTGGCATGATCGGCGAGCACGTCCATCTCCTCCTTGCGGGTCTGCGCCGGCAGCAGCGCGACGCCTTCCTTCACCGGCATCACATGCATGTGCAGATGGAAGACCACCTGCCCGCTGGCGGGCTCACTGAACTGCTGGATGATGATGCCGTTGGCGGCAAACGCCTTCATCGCGGCGATGGCGATGCGCTTGGCCGTCCGCGCCACCGCGGCAAGGTCGTCGTCCGCGATGTCGAGGATGCCGCGCGCGGGCGCCTTCGGAATCACCAGCGTATGTCCCGGCGAGCGCGGCATGATGTCGAGAAACGCAAAGGTCCGGTCGGTCTCATCAACCTTGAAGCTCGGGATCTCGCCGCGGAGGATTTTTGCGAAGATGTTCTGGTCGTCATATCCCGTCATGGTCACGCGTTCCGGATCGATCATTTGAGACGTCGACCGTGCGCGCGGGCAACGCGCGGCGCAAGCCATATCGACGCCGCATCGACCATCGGCTAACAACGCGCAATGAGCACCGCACCTGAACATGGCAGCCAGACCGTCGAGAGCGCCCGGCGCGCGCTCGCCGCGCGCCTCAGGGACGTCAGCGGTGACGATGCCGAGCTCGACGCGCGGCTGCTGACCGGCGCCGCGCTGGGGCTCGACCTGACCGGCATGGTCACCGGCGCCAGGCGCACGCTGACGAAGGACGAAGCGGATCGCGTGGAGGCCCTCGCACGGCGCCGCCTCGCCGGCGAACCGGTCGCGCGCATTCTCGGCATCAAGGAGTTTTGGGGACTGCCGCTGCATCTCTCCGCCGCCACGCTGGTGCCGCGTCCCGACACCGAGACCGTGGTCGAGCGCGCGCTCGAACTGCTGCGGGCCGACGGTGCGGCCGACCGCGCGTTGCGGATCGCCGATCTCGGCACCGGCTCCGGCGCGATCCTGCTGGCGCTGCTCTCGGAACTGCGCCACGCGCATGGCTTCGCCACCGACATTTCGGCGGACGCGCTTGAGACCGCGAGCCGGAACGCCACCGCGCTCGGGCTCGCAGATCGCACCACATGGATCCAGTGCGATTATGCCAGCGGGCTGACCGGCACGTTCGACCTGATCGTGTCCAATCCGCCCTACATCCCCTCAGCCGACATCGCCGATCTCGACATCGAGGTGCGCGCGCATGATCCGCGCGCGGCGCTCGACGGCGGCGCCGACGGGCTCGACGCCTACCGCGCGCTGATTTCGCAATCTGCGGGTCTTTTGAGCTCGGATGGATTTCTGGTTGTGGAAGTCGGACAGGGCCAGAGCGGCGACGTTGAAGCGCTGATGACGGCTTCGGGGTTATCCCCAACGGGGCCGCCCAGGACCGATCTGGGGGGCATTCCGAGGGCCGTTTCCGCCCGCCGGCCGCCCCGATAAAGTCCTATTGGAACGCAAAAAAACCTCTTGGAATATCCCCGGGGAACGACTACGTTCCGGGCACAACATCGGTGCTGGCCCCGTAAACCGTTACGGGTGATGACCAGGGTTCAGCAGAGCCCGCCGATCGAAAGGTTCCAGGAACGCAGGTCTCACAGAGCGCAATAGCCGAAGCTGTGCTGCTCTCGACCGCCAAGCGAACGAAAGCCTGTTATTGCGCTTGAAGACTTACGCACGAGAGCTGGGCCTGTCTCGACGGGCGGAATGATTTGGTCGCTGGCGCGATCTGCCGGCGGTTGGGGAACGCGTATTTGCTGAACGCGACTTTGCTGAACGAGATGGTCAGCGACATCGAAGCCACTTCGAACGGTATTGCGATTCCGTGCGCCTAGGCGCGCGTCGAATCGGACTTTGCAAATCGGACTTCTGAGAAATCGGACTGTGGACTGCAATAACTTCAGGGCTGGAATAAAAGGCGACAGATGAGAAACGGTCAGAACAACAAGCGGATGCGCAACCGGAATAACAACAACAATAATAACAACAATAACCGGCGCGGCCAGAATCCCCTGACACGGGTGTACGAATCGAACGGACCCGACATCAAGATCCGCGGCACGGCCTCCCACGTTGCCGAGAAATACGTCCAGCTCGCGCGCGATGCACGCTCCTCCGGCGATCCGGTAGCAGCCGAAAACTACTACCAGCACGCCGAGCACTACTACCGGATCATCGCGGCCGCACAGGAGCAGTTCCGGCAGAATCAGCAGCAGCCGCGCCCCGATGCCGAACCGGTCGCGACCGAGGACGGCGACGACGACAGCGACGGTTACTCGAGCTTCGGCCAAGAGCCGGGCTTCGTGCCGCAGCAGCAGCAACCCTTCATGCGCGACAACGGCCAGCAGCCGTACCAGCGCGAGCAGCAGCAGCCGCGCGAGCACCGCGAGCGTGACCAGCAGCAGCCGCGTGAACACCGCGAACGCGAGCATCGTCCGCAGCCGCAATACCAGCCGCAACCGCAGAACCAGCCGCAGCCCGCGATGGCCGATGCCGGCGGCGTCGATCGCCTGCCCTCGTTCATCACCGGCGGCGCGCAGCCGCAGGTCAACGGTGGCGCCTATGAAGGCAACAACGGCGGTGCTGCCGAACGCGGCGAGCGCAGCGAGCGTTTCCCGCGCCGCCGCCGCCGTCCGCATGGCCCGCGCCCCGACATGGCGACGCAGCCCGCGCCGAGCGACGACTTCAATCCGGGCAACGAGTAAACGCGCCGCGCAGCCACCCTGCCCTGGAGGGGGAGGGTCGGCTCACATGAGCGCAGCGAATGTGAGACGGGGTGGGGTGATCTCTCAACACGGGTAGTGCCCGCGCGGAGAGATCACCCCACCCCGTTACGCATTTCGCTACGCTTCATGCGCAACGACCCTCCCCCTCCAGGGGAGGCTGAATGATCCGCGTCACGGCTGCGTCGTCTTACTATTCCGAGTGACTCGATTTGCGCGTCGCCGTCGAGGACGGCACCAGCACCGGCCGCAATGACGGGATCAGTTGCGTGCGCTCGCGGCGCGCCGGGATCGCGCGATACACCTGCTTGCTCGCTTCCACGATATGCACGCCGGCAAACGGCATCGACAGCGCCGCGCCGACGCGCTCCCACGCCATCGCCGAGCGCAGGAACCAGCTGCCCTGCACCGGCGGCATGAACAGCGCCTCGCCCCATGACGCCGGCGTGAACCAGGTCTGCCGCAACAGCTGGGTGATCTGCGCCCGCGAATAGGGCCGGCCGTGGCCGAACGGCGTGGCGTCGGTGCGCGTCCAGACGCCGCGGCGGTTCGGGATGATCGCGATCAGTCGCCCCGACGGCGACAGCACCCGCCACACCTCGCGCAGCAGTCGCTCTGGATCGTCGGACATCTCCAGCGCATGCACCAAGAGCACGCGGTCGACCGCGGCATCCGGCAACGGCATCGAGAATTCGTCGATCAGGGTCGCCAGCGCCGGCCGGCCGGTCGGCCATTTCAGCACGCCCTGGGCCGCCGGCATGAAGGCAATGCAGCGCTCGCAGGTATCGCGGAACAGGCCGAGGTAAGGCGTCGGATAGCCGAGCCCGAGCACACGCTGGCCTTCCGCGTTCGACCACCGTGCACGGATGCCGCGGTTGATCAGCTGCCGCGCCACGATGCCGAGGCGCTGCGAATAGAAGTCGCGGAGGTCGATGACGTCCATGATCGCTAGCCTACCATGCCCCCTGCCGCCGGGGTGCGCGGAAAATTGCGTTGCCGCCGGAGCGTTAACGCCATATTTCACACCTATATTGGGCGCGTTAAGAGCATGATCCGAAAAAGTGGCCACCGGTTTTTCGAAAAGATCATGCTCTGAAATGCCCGTCCCGTTTGTTCGTGGAGACATCATGACCGCCGAAATTCGCACCTTCAGCTGCCTCACCGACAATTTCGGGTACCTGATCCACGATCCCGCCACCAAGGCGACGGCATCGATCGACGCGCCGGAGGCCGGCCCGATCATTAAGGCGCTGGAGCGCGAAGGCTGGACGCTGACCGACATCCTGATCACCCATCACCATGGCGACCATGTCGGCGGCGTCGCCGAGTTGAAGCAGAAATACGGCTGCCGCGTCGTCGCCCCGCACGACCAGTCGGCGAAGATCGCCAATGTCGATCTGCGCGCCGCCAATGCCGACGTCATCAAGGTCGGCAGTCTCCTGGCCCGCGTGGTGGAAACGCCCGGCCATACGCTCGACCATATCTCCTACGTGTTCGACAGCGAGAAGGCGGTGTTCGCCGCCGACACGCTGTTCTCGATCGGCTGCGGCCGGGTGTTCGAAGGCACCTATCCGATGATGTGGGATTCGCTTTTGAAGCTGCGTTCGCTGCCGGACGATTTTCGTCTGTATTGCGGCCATGAATACACCGCCTCCAACGTGAAATTCGCGCTCACCATCGAGGCCGACAATCCGCATCTGCAGGCGCGTGCCGAGGAAGTGACGAAGCTGCGCGCCGAGAACAAGCCGACGATCCCCGTGCTGCTCGGCGACGAGAAGAAGGCCAACGTGTTCCTGCGCGCCGACGAACCTGCGGTCGCGGCCAAGCTGCACATGAAGGGCGCCGACCCGGCGCTGGTGTTCGGTGAACTCCGCGAGCGCAAGAACAAGTCATGATGGCCGACCTTTCGGCTGCCGACATCATCGCGCGGCTCGACCTGAAGCCGCACCCGGAAGGTGGGCATTATCGCGAGACGTTTCGCGACGAGCGCACTGACGCCAATGGACGCGCGCATTCGACCGCGATCTATTTCCTGCTCGCGCGCGGCGAGCGCTCGCACTGGCACCGCATCGACGCCGTCGAGATGTGGCACTATTACGCCGGCGCGCCGCTGACGCTGAAGATCGCAGAGGACGGCGGCTTACAGCAGTCGATCATGCTCGGGGGCGATGTCGCGCGCGGCGAACAGCCACAGGCGATCGTGCCGGCGGGCGCCTGGCAGGCCGCGGAAAGCAGCGGCGACTGGACTCTGGTCGGTTGCACGGTTGCACCGGGATTCGAGTTCGCGAAGTTCGAGCTGGCACCGAAGGGCTGGGAGCCGGCTTCTTAGGTCTTCTTCCCGTCATCCTGAGGTGCGAGCGGAGCGAGCCTCGAAGGATGAATCGGCCACACGGAGGGGGCCGTCGACCCTTCGAGACGGCCGCGTTGCGGCCTCCTCAGGGTGACGGTGAAACAGGCTTCGCTCTGCCTATCCTACTTTCTCAACACCATGTCTTTCGCCGCGATCAGCCCGCCACCGGCGATCAGGATCGCGGCGATGGCGATGTTGGCGCTCGGCTTGGCAAAGCCGGCTGCGATCAGGAACGCGGTCGAGAGCAGCGGCGTGGCGTAGGATGCCGCGCCCAGCACGCGGATGTCGCCGCGCTTCATGCCGATGTCCCAGGCGAAGAACGCCGCGCCCACCGGACCGATGCCGAGCGCCACGACGGCGAGCCATTGCAGCGGTGTCGCGGGCCACACCGTGGTCTCCACCATCATGTGCACGGCTGCTGCGAGCACCGCCGTCGCAAGACAGAAGCCCGCCACCGCATCTGTCGGCACCGCCTTGAGCCGCCGCGACATCACCGAATAGGCCGCCCACACGAACGCCGCGACAAACGCCGCCACAAAGCCTGGAATTTGCTCCTTGGTGAAGGCGCCGGTATTGCCGGCGAACAGCAGCACGGTGCCGACCAGGCCAAGCAGCGCGCCGACGATGTGATGGATCGCAAGCCGCTCGCCCGGCAGCAGCGACGAGAACAGCACGATCAAGAGCGGCCAGAGATAGTTGAGCAGGCCGGCCTCGGCCGGCGGCGCGAACCGCAGCGCCAGGAAATACAGCGCGTGATAGCCGAACAGCCCGCCGACGCCGACGACCCAGGCGACCAGCGGCTGCTTCAAGGCGCCGAAGGCCGACGGACGCAACAGGAAGCTTGCGAACGCGAACGCGGCGCCGATCGCAAACGTCATGGCGGCGAGCTGGAAGGCCGGTATCGCCCCGGTCGCAACCGTCATGACCGACAGCAGCGACCACATCAGGATGGCGGTCAGTCCGACAAGGGTGGCAGTTCGGGTCGTCATTGTCTTATCGTTGCGAGTCAAGGCCGGCACCGGCACATCGTTCTATCACCGTCATCCCCGCGCAAAGGCTTCGCCTTTGTCGCTGGAGGTGCTCGCGTAGCGAGCCTCGAAGGATGCACGGCCCCGCAGCCGCCGCGAGAAAAGACCTTGTGTGCGGAAACACCCGGGCCGTCGATCCTTCGAGACGCGCGTTCGCGCTCCTCAGGATGACGGATTACAGTTCCGAGTGGCCGCCGACAACAGCCCTGCTGATGAAAAGCGCGAAGCAATCCATGCGGCGTCATACCGGCGTGGATTGCTTCGTCGCTAGCGCGAACGCCTGCGTTTGTCGCAGGCAATGAATGTAAAGGCGACTAGGCGTGATACTGGCCGCCGTTCACGGTCAGCGTCGAGCCGGTGATGAAGCCGGCGTCGTCGGCCGCGAGGAAGACCACAGCGCGCGCGATCTCCTCGGGTTCGCCGAGCCGGTTGACCGGAATCTGCGGGATCACGTTCTTCTCGAGCACGTCCTTCGGCACCGCCTGCACCATCTCGGTGTTGATGTAGCCCGGGCAGATCACGTTGACGGTGATGCCGCCCTTGGCGTTCTCCAGCGCCAGCGCCTTGGTGAAGCCGATATCGCCGGCCTTCGCCGCCGAGTAGTTGACCTGGCCGAACTGGCCCTTCTGGCCGTTGATCGAGGAGATCGAGATGACGCGGCCGAACTTGCGGGCCCGCATGCCCTCGATCACCTGGCGCGTCATGTTGAACAGCGAGCCGAGGTTGGTGTTGATGACGGCATTCCACTGCTCGAGCGTCATCTTGTGGAAAGCGGTGTCCTTGGTGATGCCGGCATTGTTGACGAGCACGTCAACCGGGCCGAGATCGGCCTCGACCTGCTTCACGCCGGCCGCGCAGGCGTCGAACGATGAGACGTCCCACTTGTAGACCGGAATCCCGCTCTCCGCCTTGAACTTCTCCGCCGCGGCGTCATTGCCGGCGTAGCTTGCCGCCACCTTGTAGCCCGCCGCTTTCAGCGCCTTGCTGATCGCAGCTCCAATACCGCGCGTTCCGCCCGTCACCAATGCAACACGTGCCATGTCCGTTTCCTCCTTGGCCGTCTTTTATAACCGGATAACTCCGGCCTACGCACTCACAACCAAGCGCGATGAGATCGTCGCGCTTCAGCTCCCTTTTTGAGCATGATCTGTTCGGAAAACCGCGTCACACTTTTCCGGATCATGCTCGCGTAAAACAAAAATGCCCGGCGCAAAGCCGGGCATCTTTTCTATCAGTTCGCGCCGTGGTTGACAGATGATCTTTTCATCACCTAGCCGGCCTCGCTGCCTCTTGTTCAGTCGCGTGCAACGCACATAGCGATGCCCATGCCGCCGCCGATGCACAGCGTCGCGAGGCCCTTCTTGGCATCGCGCTTCTGCATCTCGTGCAGCAGCGTCACCAGCACGCGCGCACCCGACGCGCCGACCGGATGGCCGATCGCGATCGCGCCGCCATTGACGTTGACCTTCGCCGGATCCCAGCCGAGGTCCTTGTTGACCGCGCAGGCCTGCGCGGCGAACGCCTCGTTGGCCTCGATCAGGTCGAGGTCGGCGATGTTCCAGCCGGCCTTCTTCAGCGCCGCGCGCGAAGCGGGGATCGGGCCGGTACCCATGATCTTGGGGTCGACGCCGGCCTGGCCCCACGAGACGATGCGGGCGAGCACCTTCTTGCCCTGCTTGGCGGCTTCCTTGGCGGTCATCAGCACGACGGCGGCGGCGCCGTCATTGATGCCCGAGGCGTTGCCGGCGGTCACGGTGCCGTCCTTCTCGAAGGCGGCGCGGAGCTTGGCCATCGCATCGAGCGTGGCGCCGTGACGCGGATACTCGTCGGCGTCGACCACGATGTCGCCCTTGCGGGACTTGATGGTGACCGGAACGATCTCGTCCTTGAACCTGCCGGCCTTCTGCGCCGCCTCGGCCTTGTTCTGCGACCCGACCGCGAACTCATCCTGCTGCGAGCGGGTGATCTGGTACTGCTTGGCGACGTTCTCGGCCGTGTTGCCCATGTGGTAGCCGTTGAAGGCGTCCCACAGGCCGTCCTTGATCATGGTGTCGATCAGCTCCAGGCCGCCCATCTTGACGCCGCCGCGCAGATACTGCGCATGCGGGGCCATGCTCATCGACTCCTGGCCGCCGGCCACGACGATCGACGAATCGCCGTTGAGCAGCGCCTGGTAGCCGAGCGCCACCGTGCGCAGGCCCGAGCCGCAGAGCTGGTTGACGCCCCAGGCCGGGCTTTCCACCGGGATGCCGGCCGCGATCGAGGCCTGGCGGGCGGGGTTCTGGCCCTGCGCCGCGGTCAGGATCTGGCCCATGATGACTTCGGAGACCTGACCACCCTCAATGCCGGCACGCTCCAGCGCCGCCTTGATGGCGATCGCGCCGAGGTCGTGGGCCGGCGTGGTGGCGAACGCGCCGTTGAAGCTACCGACGGGGGTGCGGGCGGCGCTGACGATGACGACATCGTCTGACATGGACATCTCCTATGGTTGTAGCTGGGTTTCTCGACGGCGGGCGGCCGGTTGGCGGGCCTGTCTCTTGGTGACTATCCTGTAAACCTCGCCGGGACATGTCAATCGCGCTGACGCGCAAATCGCGCCGCGACGCACTCAAAATGACGCCCTTGGCACATTCCTGAGCAAATCCTATGCTTTGGAATTAACCGCACAGCACAAAACGGTAGCCGAACCGCTTTGAAAATGCTTACCTTTGCTGCGATGCGTTGCATTTTGCCCTGCGGCGATGCCGTGGGGTTCCAGGTTCTTCGGTGTTGAAGTGAGAGCCCATGGCAAAATCTGAACAACCGACCACGATCAAGAAATACGCGAACCGGCGGCTCTATAATACCGGTACGAGCACCTACGTGACGCTCGAGGATCTCGCGGCGATGGTGAAGGAAGGCGAGGATTTCCTCGTCTACGACGCGAAAACCGGCGACGACATCACCCGCTCCGTGCTCGCGCAAATCATCTTCGAGCAGGAGAACAAGGCCGGACAGAACCTGCTGCCGACCACGTTCCTGCGCCAGCTGATCCGGTTCTATGGCGACAGCATGCAGATGGTGGTGCCGAAATATCTCGAACAGTCGATCGAGACGCTGACCAAGGAACAGGAGAAATTCCGCAAGCAGATCGCGGGTGCCCTGAGCGGCACGCCGTTTGCGCCCTTGGAAGAGCAGGTCCGCCGCAACATGGAGCTGTTCCAGCAGACCTTCTCGATGTTCAAGCCGTTCGTGCCGCAGCGCGGTGGCGCTGAAGCCGAGAAGGTGCCGGAGCCCGCGCCTGACGACGGCAACATCGACGACCTGCGCCGCCAGATGAAGGACATGCAGGAACGCCTCGAGCGCATGTCGCAGCCGGCGAAGAAGGACGAGTAGGGCTTCGCTTCCGCGCGGTGCGTTCAGCGTCGTGATCCGTCACCCCCGCGCAAAGGCTTCGCCTTTGTCGCTGGAGGAGCGCGCAAAAGCGCGCGTCTCGAAGGGTCGACGGCCACCAGCCGGGCCGTGCATCCTTCGAGGCTCGCTCCGCTCGCACCTCAGGATGACGGGTCTTGCAGCGCAGGCCGACTAACCCGCAGCCGGCACCGTCTTCTCCGCCGGCGCGTTCCAAGGCCGGTCCGGCGAGGCGAGGCCGATCAGGCGGCCCTGGATGAAGTCGCAGCCCCATTCGCGCAGCATCACGGCGGCTTCCTCGTCCTGCACCCATTCGGCGACCGTCTTGATCTCAAGCCGGCGCGCGAGATCGATCAGCGTCTGCACGAAGGCGCGGTCGTCGGCCGAACGCACGATGTTCTGCACGAAGGCGCCGTCGATTTTGACAATGTCGACGCCGAGCTTGCGCAGGTTGCGGAACGAGGTGTAGCCGGCGCCGAAATCGTCGATCGCGATCCGGCTGCCGAAATTCTTCAGCCTCGTGACGAAGCCGCGGACGTCGTCGATGTCCTGGATCGCGACCGTCTCGGTGATCTCGACGATCAGCCGCTCGCCGACGCCGGGATGCGCGCGCATCAAGGATTCGATGGTGGCCCACCAGTCCGGATCCATCGTGGTGTCGGGTGAGATGTTGAGGCTGAGCTGTACGCCCGGGGCCGAGGCGAGCTCTGCGATCGCAAGCTCCAGCACGCGATGATCGACCAGCCGGATCAGGCCGAGCCGCTCGGCGACCGGCACGATGTCGGGCGCCAGCAGCGCCCGGCCGTCGTCCTGCTCCATCCGGACCAGGCACTCGTAGAACGAAGGCTGCCGCGAGCGCGCATCGACCACCGGCTCGAAGCCGATCACGATGCGGCGCTCGTTCAGCGCGGTGACGATCTCGTCGGTGACGCGGATGTTGACGCGGCGCTGCGCATCGCGCTCGACATTCGGCTTCCACAGCGCGAACGATCCGGCGCGGCGGCTCTTGGCGGCGTCCAGCGTCTCCTGGGCGCGATTGACCGCCTCCTCCGCCGACTTCGCATGGCGCGGGATGGTGACGGCGCCGATCGATGCCGTCACCGACACCGGGCCGGACTTGGTCGGCACCACTTCGTCGCGCACCGCGGCAAGGAATCGCTCGGCCGCGACGTTGGTATCGTCGACGGTGCAGTTGCGCAGGATCAGACCGAACTTGTTGCCGGAGAAGCGGCCGAGCATGTCGCCGCTGCGCAGCCGGGCCCGAATCCGCTTCGCCACCTCGGCGATGACGGCGTCCGCGACGTCGAAGCCGAACGCATCGTTGACGCGCGCCAGATGATCGATGCCGATCAGCATGAAGGCGCAGGAGGTGCGGAAGCGGGCGCACTCCTCGATGCTCTCGGCGAGCGAGGCGATCAGATGGGTGCGGTTGAGCTCGCCCGTCAGCGGATCGTGCCGCGACAGCTTCAGCAGCTGCTCCTCGCGGGCATGCCGCTCATTGTTGATGCGGACGACGCCCTCAACGCGCGCCGGCCGGCCGTCGGCGCCGGCAAACCAGCAGCCGGTCTCCTCGATCCAGATCACCGGCGCCGAGGTGACGGCCCGTACGCCATACTCGATCCGGTAAGGCACCGGCTCCCCGCTCCGCGCCGGTCCGGTCTGGCCGAGCGCGTCGACGCGAATGGTGCGCGACGGCTCGATCAGCTTTGCGAGCTCACTGCCGCTCGCAAGCGCCGCGTCCGGGATATCAGGGAAGACCGTCGCCACATTGTCGCTCCAGGCGATCGCGTCGCTCGCCAGGTCCCAGGCGAATGTCGCTTGGCCGAGCGAGGCGAGGATGCTGGCAGCTGGCGGGACAGGGGGCATCGAACATGTCTCGATTTGGGACGGCACCCGGTGATTCTGTACGCTCTCAAGATAGTGGTTCCGGCGAATCCAACGCTAGGAGAAGTTGATAAATAATCTGGAAACCACGTTTTCGACTGCCGCGGAACGAACTGGGGATGGCGGGCATGACCCTTGCCATGAGGGTGTTGCAGAGGGACGCAACGTCCCAGACTATGACGCTCCAACGGGTCGCAGGCGATGCTCGATATCGATCAGTCAAAGGTCCTCGACGGCGAGTTCACCGACACTGCCGGGGTGACCGGCACGGCTCTGGTGCCGCTGGCCGTGACCACCCATTGGGCACCCAAGATCCCGCTGCCCCACGGCGACCCTTCATTCCTGGCTCACTTGATCGCAACTGCCGCACACGAGCCGCAGACGCGCGGGTTGCGGCGTGGGTCATTGGCCGACGCGCAGACCGCCTACGGCCCGCACATCGACGAACGCCGCAGCGTTGCGCGGCGCACCCGGCAGATCATCTAAAGCGTGATGAGATTAGGTCGAACCGGATCGGCAACGGAGGTTCACCTCTCCCTTGGGAGAGGTAAAGCGAGCACACAGCCAACCCGATTCGATCTAAGCTCATCGCGCTCTAATCAGCGAGCCCTGACCGGCCGGTTGCCGTGGCTGTCCTGCGGCACGCCGCGGCGCGGCGACATGTGGGAATGAATGCCGAGCCAGCGCCCGTCAGCCTGACGCGCGAGGATGATGGTCGCCCGCCCCGGCCGATCGAAGCGGCTGCCGTCCGCATCGAAGCCGGTGCTGGTCCACGGCGTGATCACCGTCGCCATGCCACCATCGCCGCTGATCAGCACCTCCGTATGCGCGAGATCGAAGGCGAAATCCGCGGTGCGGGGCCAGACGTTATCCCACTGCATCTCGGTCCAGCGCGCGCGGCCGTGGATCAGCTCCTGATAGGTGCCGAACGAGATGATGTCCGAATGCCAGAACGGACGGGCGGCAGCATAGTCGACCGCCCTGACGCAGGCGGCGAACCGTTCAAGCCAGTCGAAGATCGATCGGGTGGTCGTCGGATCGGCGATCGGAAGGGGTGTCTCTTCGCTCATGACCTCCCCCGAAAACGCTCTAGCGCTGCGGCGCCTCCGACGACGGCTGGCCGCCCGGCTGCAAATCCGGCGAGGTCACCGTCGGCTTTGGCGCGGACTGATCGAGCAGCACGGATTCGGCGACCGACGTCGCCGAAGGAACGGGCGCGGCCGGCGGCGGCGCAGCGGGCGCAGGTGCGGCGACAGGCGCGGGTTCGGGCTGCGGCGCAGGCTGCGCGACGGGCGCGGGCTGCGGGGCCTCGGGCTGCGATTTGCTGACGCTCGGTGCCGGCGCCGCAGGCGCGACCACCGCACGGCGGCGGGTGCGCAGCGCAATGCCGGAAATGAAATCGACCAGCGCCAGCAGCGCGAGCAGGCAATAGGTGGAGTTGCCGAATTTCGGCCAGAGCACGAATTCGGCGGCGGCCGCGCCGAACACGATCAGCGACAGCAGATGGTCGGTGAGATATTTCGCGCCGGGGCGCGCGCCCTTGATGACTTCGAGCAGCAACAGCAGCACGCCGGCGGCAAGCAGCATGTCACTGAGCGTGATCTGCCACACTTCGCCCGACAGCAATGTCAGCCTGATCAGCGGGTCCGTGAAGGACACGCCGGGCATCAGGAAAGCGATGATGTTGTAGACCGCGAGCGGAACGAGCAGCAGCGGAAAACCGACCATCGGGGCTTGCGCCTTATTCAGGGAGAACCAGCAATGCGGCGATGCTCATTGGCTTCGCCGCGGACGCGCCCGTCTTGACCGCACTCGTTGGCCGAATTCAGGCGCAGCGCCGTTTGATTGGAGCATGAACCCTATCGGAAAACCGCTACGCACGTTTCCGGGTCATGCTCGAGCCTGCGGCGCAGGGCCGAAGGTCCGATCAGGACTCTTTCTTGGCCTTCAGAACCTGGCGGCCCTTGTACATGCCGGTCTTCAGGTCGAGGTGGTGCGGACGGCGCAGCTCGCCGGAGTCCTTGTCCTCGACATAGGTCGGGGTCTTGATCGCATCGGCCGAACGGCGCATGCCACGGCGCGACGGCGAGGTTTTTCTTCTGGGAACGGCCATGACGGTGTCCTCTAGGGTGTTGCGGAGGCATCGTCCGAAATGCGGACGGGCTCAGCGCTTAGAAGCGCAAGCTGCGATGCCGGTAAGGCCGCGCTTATAGAGGAAGGCACTCCGTAAAGCTAGGGCTGCAGACAGCAAAAAGCGCCCGAAATCGCGCTCAATCGCCGCGATTTTCGCGCCAGCAGCGCGTCACGGTATTGGCCCGGGCCATATAGGTTCCGGACAGCCTGCGCACCCCCGGCCCCGGGCTCCGGGCGCTCCTTTTGACCGGATTCGGCAGAATCGCCGCCAGAAGCGCGGCTTCCCGGGGCGACAGCGCCGCGGCGGGGCGGCCGAAGGCATATTGGGCACCGGCTTCGGCGCCAAACTGCCCGGCCGGGCCCATTTCCGCGATGTTGAGGTAGATTTCCAGGATCCGCTGCTTCGGCAACACAAAGTCGATCCAGAGCGCCAGCGGCAGTTCCAGCCCCTTGCGGATCACGCTGCGGCCGGACCACAGGAACAGGTTCTTGGCCACCTGCTGGGTGATGGTCGAGCCGCCGCGGGCCGCCTCGCCGTCCTCGGCGTCGTCGAGCGCCTCGCGCAGCGCGCCCCAATCGATGCCCCGGTGCTTGCAGAAATGGGCGTCCTCCGAGCCGACCACGGAGCGGGGCAGGTAGGGTGACATCGTGCCGAAATCGACCCAATGCCGCGTGACCGGGGCCCCGCGCAGGGTCCGCCACGCCATCAAGGCCGAAACAGGCTGACCGGTGCGGTAGAACGGCGTCACCAGATAGGGCAGCAACAGCACGGCCAGCAAAAGCAGCAATAAAATTCGGACAATGCGCAAAACGAGGGTTCCCGGGGAGGACCTCTTCAGCAAGGATTTGGCACCCGCCCGCCAGGACACGGCCGACGCCGTCAGATGTCTGTGGGATAATTCACGGTTTTTCCAGCACTTTTAAGGCGCGAATCCGTCGCAGGGTGGAATTGACGAAGCCGATCTCATCAACGATTGTCCGGCCGAAAATCGATCTGGAGCAATTCTTAATGACGACCGGTACTGCAGAGTTTTCCAAGCGGCTGGACCAGACCGCGGAGGATACCGAAGCCCTGCTCGCAAAACTGCTGTCCGACGCGACCGAGAGCGACGAGATCGTGCGCCCGAAGCGGCTGATCGAGGCGATGCGCTATTCGAGCCTCGGCGGCGGCAAGCGGTTGCGGCCGTTCCTGGCGGTCGAGAGCGCCGCGGTGTTCGGCATTCCGCGCGAATCCGCGCTGCTGGTCGGCGCCGCGCTCGAATGCATCCACTGCTACTCGCTGATCCATGACGATCTGCCGGCGATGGACAATTCCGATCTGCGCCGCGGCCGCCCGACCCTGCACAAGGCCTATGACGACGCCACCGCGATCCTCGCCGGCGACGCGCTGCTCACGTTCGCCTTCGACATCATCACCCGCGATGCGATCCACAGGGATGCCCAGGTCCGCCTGCTCCTGACCCGCGCACTGGCGCGCGCCTCCGGCGTCGGCGGCATGGCCGGCGGCCAGATCCTCGACCTCGCCGGCGAAGGCCGCTTCGGCGACCGCGAGCCGGTCGACGTCGCCCGCCTGCAGCAGATGAAGACCGGCGCGCTGCTCCGCTTCGGCTGCATCGCCGGCGCGATCCTAGGCCAGGCCTCGCAGAAGGAATACCAGGCGCTCGACGATTACGGCAAAGCGCTCGGCGAGGCGTTCCAGATCGCCGACGACCTGCTCGACGTCGAGGGCGACGCCGCCGCACTCGGCAAGCCGGCCGGCGCCGACGCCGCGCTCGGCAAGACCACCTTCGTCACCCAGCTCGGCATCGACGGCGCCAAGCAGCGCGTGCGCGACCTCTTGGCGCGCGCCGATGCCGCGCTGTCGGTGTTCGGCGATCGGGGCGACGTGCTGCGCGCCGCGGCCCGCTTCGTTGCCGATCGCAAGAACTAGCCGAAGGCAAAGCGCGAAATGAACAGGGAGTTCGACGACCGCCTTGTTCGTTTCCGCAAGCTGCCGATGCCGGTCCGCGTGGTGGTGGGCCGGCCGCGCACCTTCGCTTCAATCGTGCTCGGCATCGTCGTTGCGCTGCTGATCCCCGGCTCGACGCGCCTCGTCACGCGCCTGCTCGCGGGCTGGGACGCCTTCGCCGCGCTCTATCTCGTGCTCGCTTATGTGATGATGCTGCGCTGTGGTGTCGCCCACATCAAACGCAGCGCCATATTGCAGGACGACGGCCGTTTCCTGATCCTGCTGCTGACCGCGTTCGGCGCGCTGGCGAGCCTCTTGGCCATCGTGTTCGAGCTCGGCGCATCCAAGGGCAGCCCGGCCGGACTGGCGGTGGCGATCGTCACCATCACGCTGTCATGGACGATGGTCCACACCGCATTCGCGCTGCATTACGCCCATGAGTTCTATCGCGGCAAGAAGCCCGGCGGATTGCAGTTTCCGAGCGGCGACGAGCATGCCGACGCCGACTACTGGGACTTCGTCTATTTCTCATTCGTGATCGGCATGACCGCGCAGGTCTCCGATGTCGGCATCACCGACAAGATCATCCGCCGCACCGCGACCGTGCACGGCATCATCTCGTTCGTGTTCAACACCGCGCTGCTGGCGCTGATGGTGAACATCGCGGCGAGCTTGATTTAGCTTCGCGATAGAATTGGGTCGCAAAGCGGCCGCGACGGCGCTGCGCTCCCTCGCCCCGTTCTTACGGGGAGAGGGTTGGGGTGAGGGGCTGTCTCCGCGCAAACGGTGACAGCTGCGCTCGCGGAGAGCCCCCTCACCCGGATTGCATCTACGATGCAATCCGACCTCTCCCCGCAGGCGGGGCGAGGTGGAGTCCGCCGCTCGCTTACGAGCAAACGTCATCAGGCGCGCTAGTTGCAGACCTCGACATTGCCGACGTTGCCGCCGGGGCCGCCGCCGCCGCGGTACTCGAGATGGCAGCCGCGCCTGACCGGGCGGCACAGATAGGCATCGCACATGATCTGACCGCTGCCGCCGCCTTCCGCCCTTGCACGTCCCTGCGGGCGCGGAATGTCCGCGGACGGGACCTGCGGCTCGCGCTGCGGATGGAAGGTGCGTTCGCGCTCGCGGCGTGACGGACGCTCGTCGCTGTCGCGCTTGGCGACCGGCTTCCGCGCGCGCTGCTTCTCGCATTCATTGTCGTCGTTGAGGAACGAGCCCTCGGCGCAGACGATCCTGGTGCAGCGATCGCCGTCGGCCTTGTGGCCGCGCTCGCAGACCAGCGGGCAGACGCGGGACTGCTTCAGCTTGACGGCATCGAGGGTGTCGACGCTCGCGGTCTTGATGTCGAGCTTGGTGCCGGCATAGCGGTTGAACAGCGTCAGCGAGCGCTGCGACGCCGCGTTCCAGTCGCCATCGACGGCGCCGGTCAGGCAGCCGACGCGGCGCAATTCGGTCTGCACCGATTTGACCACATCGGCCTCGGGCGAACCGGTCGCCAGGGCCGCCACGGTCGTGGTCTTCTCAGGGGGAGCCGGCGGGGCTGACGGAGCGGCCGCAGCCTGCGTCGCCGGCTGATCGGGAACCGCGTTGCTCGCCGCGGCGCGATCGGCGAGCGCAGCATCCGCCTGACGCTTCTGCTCGGCGGCCGTGGCCTGCTCCTGCGCGACCTGCTTGGCCCGTTCGGCGGCAAGACGCGCCGCTTCGGCAGCCTTCGCGTCGGCCTCGGCCTTCGCCTGCTGCGCCTTCTGCGCGCCCTCGGCGGCGAGCCGTGCACGCTCCTGCTCGGCCAGACGCGCCTTCTCGGTGGCCGCAACGCGCGCGTCCTCGGCCGCGAACTTCTCGAGCTGCAATCTGGCGAGGTTGGCGTAATAGCCGCTCGGATATTGGGCGAGGAAGGCGTTCATCGCGCTTCTGTTGCCGATCTGAAGCGCCAGCTCGTAATCGCGGCGGGCTTCGGACTGCGGCGTCGGCGCGGGTGCCGTGGGCGCGGCGGCAGCGGCGGGCGGCGCCGGCTTGGCCGGTGCCGGCACCAGCGGCACGTCCTCGCCGCCGAGCGAGCCATAGACGAACGGCTCCTGGCGGTTGTTGGTGGTCTTCAGCACCTCGTCGCGGACATAGCCGAAGGCGCGGCGGACATCGAGGCCGGGGGTCGGCAGAAACTTCGACAGCGCGATCGTGAACGGGCTGTTCTTGCCGTCGCCGTCGGCCGCCGTCGACCCGGCCTTCGCCGAATAGGCGATCAGCACATTGGGGCTGGTCGGCTCGACCTTGGCGAGCCCCTGCCCGATCGCCCGGGTCGCCAGCGTCCGCTTCATGGTCTTGGCGAACGGGTTGTCGCGGCAGGCATCGAGGATCACCAGCCGCAGCTTCCGCGCCGGCTCGATCGCGACCAGAATGCGGTCGAGCGAAAACGCCTCGTCATAGACGTCGGTGTCGCGCTCCAGCCTGGCATCGACCGGGATCAGGTAATTGGCGCCGTCCACCTCGATGCCGTGGCCGGCGTAGTAGACCAGCGCGATATCGGCATCGCGGGCGAGGTCGGCGAATTCGCGCAGCGCGCGCCGGGTCTCGACGGCCGGCAGGTCCTTGCGGAAGTCGACCGTGTCGAAGCCGGCATTCTTCAGCGTCGCTGATATCACCGAGGCATCGTTGACCGGATTGGCCAGCGGCGCCGTGTTCCGATAGGCCGAATTGCCGAGCACCAGCGCCACGCGCTTCTCGGCGAAGGCCGGCTGGCAGACGATCAGCAGAAAGGCCGCGACGGCGAGCAGCAATCGATTCAAGTTCAAGAACCCAGACCCGTTCATGGCGACACTCTGGCCGTTTTGTAGCATGCAGGTCCGTCTAGCAGAATCAAGCGCGGCACTTTGTGAGGCGTCTCACGATCCGCGCCGGCGTGGACCATGCCATCCTGACTGTTAGTCGAGGAAACGGACCGCCGGTTCGGATTGGCCGGGCACGCGTTTTCGTGCACGATCCGGGCAACGAGAACAGACGCACGGAGGACGCGATGCAGGGCACAAGCGCGGCGGTTCCATCTGCCAGGGCCGGCACGGTCGGCGCCATAGTCCGAAACCTCCTTGCGCTCGCGCTGCTGGCCGGCTGCGCCGCGGGCTGCGGCCTGGTCGACGCCGTGTTCGATGGCTTCAAGCACGCCAAGGCCGTGGAGAACGATCTGGTTGCGATGGTCGGGGTCAAACCGGCGGTCGGGTTCAACTGGCACAATGGCCGGCTCACGTCGGTGACCGTTACCTTCCCCCACCTGCTGCAGGACAAGCCGTTGCAGGAACTTGCCGCCGCCGCGCGCGCTGCGGTCGGCAAGGAGTTCAAGCAGCGCGCCGACGACGTCGTGCTCGCCTTCTCGCTGGGGCCGTCCGAGACGTCAGCGGCACAAGCGGACCAAGCTCAGAGCAAGAACTTGCCTTGAGCGGATTTATTCCCCGCCACTTATTCCCCGTCTTGCGTCACGTGCTCCTGATATTGCGGCAGGTCGTCCAGGATCGCATACCAGGGCGCCTTGGAGCCGACGAAGATATGCGCGGTCGGCCGGATCGAAGGCGCATCGCGCAGCGTACCCATCGTGACATGGACATAAGCGCCGTTACGGACCTGCGAATAGAGCAGCGACCCGCAACGGCCGCAATGTGCGTCGTGGGTGATCTCATCGCCGTAGATCAGGAGACCGTCGGCGCCGCTGGTGACGGTGAATTTTTCGCGCACGATCCCCGCGAACGGCTTGAACGCCGATCCCGTGGTGCGCCGGCAGTTCGAGCAGTGACAATTCAGCGCATAGGCAAACGCGTCGGCCACCTCGTAGCGCACGTCGCGGCAGAAGCATTCGCCGGTCAGGATCGTTTCATTCGAATTTGCAGATGCGGTCACAACTTGCTCCTCACGCAGAATTTTGCCGCCGGCCATGGCGCGATGCGGCGGTTCGCGGCTAAGTTCTGGGGCCCTTTCCATTCCGATTGTATCGGAACGGGGCTCTCGATTCTCTTTGACGCGTTTCCTCGCGCGAACTGCTACCCACCTCGCTCGAAAACGCTCCAGTAGACCAAAACCCTGCCGGGAGGACTTACCAATGAGCCAAGATCGATCCACCGTCGAGAACGTCGTGCAAACCTATTTCGACGGCCTCTATGAGAGCAATGCCGACAAGCTCGCCGAAGCCTTTCATCCGAGCGCCGACCTGCGCTGGGTGGAGAAGGGCGAGCTGAAGGTCCTGACCGTGCCGGATTGGCTCGCATTGGTGCGCAAGCGCACGTCGGCGAAGGCCGAAGGCAAGCCGCGCGAGGACTTCATCGTCACCATCGACCGCTCCGACGACAACACCGCCTTCATCAAGGTGCGTTGCCAGCTGCCGCCGCGCTATTTCACCGACTACCTTGTCGCCATGAAGCTCGCCGACGGCTGGCAGATCGTCTCGAAGTCCTACCGCTACGACCTCAGGGACTGACCGCCGGTCCATGCTCAAGCGGTCCGGCTCCGGCCGGACCGCATTGACTGGCGCTGGTTTCCGGGCGAATTGAGCCCGTTATGGAAGCCAAATTTCAGATCTTTCTCACTTTGCTCGGCGTGCTGGCGGGAACCGCCCTGGTTGCGCGGCGGACCGATATCGCGCCGGCGATCCTGCTGCTGCTGGTCGGCGTGGTGCTGGCCTTCGTGCCGGGCATGCCGTCGCTGGAACTGCCGCCCGAGCTCGTGCTGCTGGTGGTGCTGCCACCGCTGATCTATTCGGCGAGCGTCGCGATGAGCTGGCGCGAGTTCAAGGCCAATCTGCGGCCGATCATCCTGCTGTCGGTCGGCTGCGTGATCTTCACCGCGTTCCTGGTCGCGGCCGCGACCCACTATCTGATCGGCCTGCCCTGGAGCGTCGGCTTCCTGCTCGGGGCGATCGTCGCGCCGCCGGACGTGGTCGCCCCGCTGGCGATCGCCCGCAAGCTCGGCATGCCCAGGCGCATCCTGGTGATCCTCGAGGGCGAAGGGCTCGCCAACGACGCGACCGCGCTGATCCTCTACCGCTTCGCGCTCGCCGCTATCACCACCGGACTGTTCTCGCTGCCGAAGGCGACCGGCACGTTCTTCGTCATCGTTGCCAGCGAAATCGCGTTCGGCACCGCGGTCGGCTGGCTCAGCCTGCGCGCCCGGCGCAGAGCCAGGGATCCGCAGGTCGAGATCACGCTGTCGCTGATCACGCCCTATCTCGCCTACTGGATCCCCGAGCATTTCGGCGGCAGCGGCGTGATCGCGACCGTCGCCTGCGGACTCTATATGAGCTGGAACGGACCGCTGCTGATCTCGGCCGCGACGCGCCTGCAGGGCATCTTCTTCTGGGACCTGATCATCTATCTGATCGAGGGCCTGCTGTTCCTGTTGACCGGCTTCCAGATGCGCTCGCTCTACGAGAAGTCGAAGTCGTTTCCGCTGGACGACATCCTGACCGCCACCGTGCTGGTCGCCGTCATCGTGATCGTTGCGCGCTTCCTCTGGGTGTTTCCCGGCACCTATCTGCCGCGCTGGCTCAGCAGGCAGCTGCGCGACCGCGATCCGCTGCCGTCGTGGCGGGCGGTGTTCGTGGTGGCCTTCACCGGCGTGCGCGGTGCGGTCTCGCTGGCTGCGGCGCTGGCGCTGCCGCTGACGCTCCCGAGCGGCGAAGCCTTCCCGTACCGCGACCTGATCCTGTTCGTCGCCTTCGGCGTGATCTTCGTGACGCTGGTCGGGCTCGGCCTCGGACTGCCGCCGGTGGTGCGCTGGCTCGGCCTCGCCAGGGACGGACGCAGCGAGCATATCGCCGAGCACGAGCAGGAAATCACGGCAAGGCGCGAGGCGCTGAACGCCGCGCTGAAGTCGCTCGACGCCATTACCGACGACCGCGAGCTGTCCGACGAGGTGGTCAAGCTGTTGCGCTCGCGTCACGAGATCCGGATCAACCAGCTCCCCGACGTGCTCGACCCCGACAAGCACGACGCCTCCGCCACCGGCACCGAGCTGACGCGGGAGCTGATCTCCTCCGAGCGCAAGTTCATCCACATGCTGCTGCGCGACGGCAAGATCACCGACGAAACCAGGCGCCGTATCGAGCGCGACCTCGATCTGGAGGAAGCGAGCTTGTCCAATCGCGAGTATCGCCGGATTCCGTTGTAGCCCCGATGTCGTCCCGGGCAAGCGAAGCGCGACCCGGGACCCATAACCACGAATGGCTATTGGTGAGCGATGGTGGAACGACGAGTCCCTTTCACAACATCCGCCGCAGCGTAAGGGTCCCGGCCTTCGCCGGGACGACGCGTGGAGAGAACCTTTTCCCACCACAGCTGTCATCGCCCGGCTCGATGACCGGGCGATCCAGTACGCCGCGGCCTCTCGACTCAAGCGCTCCTGCCTCTGGAATACTGGATCGCCCGCTTTCGCGGGTGATGACACCGCGTGTTTGGCGTGTTGGATCGAGAACCCATCCCCAGCGTCGCACTTGCGAAGCGCGGATATCTCCACACGTCGTCCCGGCGAAAGCCGGGACCCATTACCACGAATGCCAATTGGTTTGCGAAGCTGGAGCCACAGCGCGTTTCAACAACGCGACCGTGTGGTTATGGGTCCCTGCTCCCGTGCGCAATTGCGCACTAGGCAGGGACGACAGTGGATATTACTCCGCGGCCGCGTTCTGCCCGGGGCCGCCGACGAAGCCGGCGGGGTCGCCGAACCGCTCGACCATCACGGCGGTGAGATCCTTGGTCTTGCTGGTGACGCAGGCGCCGGAGCGCACGGTGTAGCGATCCTGGTGCTTAACATGCGGCGGCGCCTCGCCCTTTTGCAGCGCGCGGGCCGCCTCCATCATAAGCTTGCGGAAATGCATGATGCCGAGATCGGTCGGGCCAAGATGCTCGCGGGTGCGGTCGGCGATCGGGCCCTGGCTGTCCTGCACCGCGGCGTCCTGCTCGGAGACGCCCTTGATGCCGGTATAGCTCTTGGTCCGCTGCAGCTTGCGATCGATCAGATAGTCGTTCAACTTGTTGCGCAGCGGCACGTAGTTCTCGTCGACGACGGCCATCACGCCGTTGCCGTTGGCGTAGCCCTCGCGTTCGGCGTCGGTGAGCGGCCGGTGCGGATTCCAGGCATAGGTGTAGATCCAGCAATTGGTGTCGGTGACCGGCACGAAGGTCTGGCCGAACATGTTCTCGCCCGGCATCGAGCTCGGCGCGTAGCTGTGGAACGGCATCAGGAACTGGGCGATGCGCCAATAGATGTTGTCGCTGCCGGTGAGCCGGCCGCCGGCCACCGTGAGGCCGGCCTCATGCGGATTGATCTTGATCACCGGCCGCGGGTCCTCGGCGATCCAGCGCATGTGGTCGGTCGCGACCCGCGTCAGCGGGTTGACGAAATGCTTCTTGATGTCGAGGATCTCGTTCTCCTCCTTCTCGAAGGAGAGATGCGCGAAGGTGAAATGCGCGGTGTCGATCGAGCCTTCCACCGCTTGCACCCAATTGCAGTCCTGCCACTTCTTGGTGACGAAGCGATGCGAGGCCGGCAGCAGTGCCATCTCCAGCGCGGGCAATTCCGGCATCTGATCGGCCGGGCCCATATAGGCCCAGATCATCTCGCCCCATTCGCGCACCGGATAGGATTTGATGCGGATCAGGTCCTTGGCGTTGAGGTCCGGATAGGAGGTCGGCATGTCGACGCAGCGGCCGTCGGTATCGAACTTCCAGCCGTGATAGACGCAGCGGATGCCGCATTCCTCGTTGCGGCCGAGCCAGAGATTGGCGCCGCGATGCGGGCAGTATTGATCGATCACGCCGACCACGCCCCTCGAGTCGCGGAAGGCGAGCAACTCTTCGCCCATGACAACGATCTTCTTCGGGTCGCTGTCCGGCTCCGGCAGTTCTTCCGACAGCAGCACCGGAATCCAGAACCGGCGCAGCAGTTCGCCCATTCCCGTTCCCGATCCGGCTTCGGTGAGGAACTTGTTGTCTTCGGCGCGGAGCATGGCATTTCCCCGGGAGTTGTTTTTGATTTTCCCGGAGCTTGGCGTAGCGGATGCGGAACGTCAATGCGATTGGCTGCGCGGCCGGCAGCCCTGCCCCGCGCGCCCGTGGATTTACGCCCGCGTTCTGCGCGGCAAGCCGCGCCCCTCAAAAGGGAGTTCAGGGCAGGCCGGTCCTCCGGCTCACGGCTTCACGTAAGCCCATCCCTTCTCCTGCAATTCCATCACGCGCACGACGCCGGACTTCACGACTTCCGCCTGCTTGATGATCGGGATGGACTTGTTCTCGGCCTTCTGCATCTTCTCCTGGGTATTGCCGCAGGCCTTGAACGACACCTCGGGTGTACTCAGCGCCATTTCCTCGATGCGCGCCTTCACCGGCGACGTGTCATCGCGGAGCATGTGCAGGCCCGGGCCGAACGTGACCACCTCGATCTTCACCTTTTCGCCGAGCCCCTTGTAATACTCGGCGACGTTGGTTGCGTTGTTGAGCGAGAGATTCATGGCGGCAGGATCATTGGAGTTCACCTGCAGGATCAGATGATGCTCCTTTCCCTTCGGCGCCGCCGGATTGTGCATGCGGGCATAGGCGGAGCGCTTGCGCGTTTCGGCGGTGGCCCGCGGCGCTTCAGGCTTCCGAGCCTCGCTCACCGTGTAAGCCGCGGACTGCGCGGCCGGCACCCAGTATTTTCCGCCTTGCTGGGCCGCCGCAAACGGCGTGGAAGCCAGCATAGCGACGGCGGCGATCGCAAACAATTTCGCTACAGATTCAAAATTGCACATCAAGCATCTCCATCTCGAAAAATCGGCAAACACACTTTCTCAATTGCTGGGCCTTGCGACGGCGAGCGGCCATTTGCAGACCGCAGCCATCCTCGCGCGCATCGCGTCCAGCCCCGCGAGCGAGAATGTTGCATCATGGGCAGCCCCGGCACCGCGTGAGAGGTGGACGGCAAGCACCGCGTTATCGGGAAGCGATTGCAGCAGACGAACGACATCGCCGGCGACGGCGACGCCGGAACCAGCCGCCGGCACGGTTGCCGCGACCTGCACCGGCGCACCGTCGTTGATGCGATAGGAAATCACATAGCCGTCGCCACGGCCCGAGATAGCGGGTCCCGCGAACGACAATTCGGTCCGCCCGCCGCGACAGCGGATCGACAGCTTCACGGATGCATCGACCGAATCGGACGTCGTTGCAGTGGCGATCGGTGAATAATCGACCGGCGATGTCGTCTCGCTGATCGTCCAACGATTCGCCTTCGACGCTTCGCGGCGAGCCGGCGCCGCGGCATGCGACAGCTTGTCGAGGCACTCCAGCCGCGCTTCACGTTCGAGCTGAGAACAGGCGCGCAGCTGTGCCATGGGATCTGACACGGGATCTGTCTTGGGATCTTCCACCCCTTGCGCCAGGGCAACGCCGTTGATGACGGCGATTGCCACAACAAGCGGGGTGGAAAGCCTGGTCATTGCGATGCCCGTGCGGTCGACGATTGCCGATCGAGCCACGCCTGCGCGGCAGGAAAGCGCGCGAGGCCGGGCACGGTCGCTCCGAGGTTGATCGATTTCCATTTCGGATCGAAGCCGGGTCCCTGCAGCTTGTCGATCCGCGAGAACAGATGATCGACGAAACGCGCAACGCGCTCGAAGCGGTTCGAGTTGGCCGGCCAATTGAAGGCGACGAGGGCGGTCGGTACGGCTATCGTGGCGACATGATCGCCCTGCTTGATCAGATTTGGGTAATCGGCCGCATCGAGCGCCGCCGGCAGATAATAGTCCTCGAACTTGCTGTCATACGGGACCGGCAGGAACTTGAAGCCCGCTTCAAATCGGCCCTTCACAAATGCATCGACCGGCTTCGAGGTAATGAAGACGACGGCCGCCATGTCGCCCTTCCGCATCTGCTCGAGCGCGACCTGATGCGGAATGAACGTCTTCTCGATATCGATACCGAGGCGACTGAAGATCAGCGGACCTGAATAGGCTGCGGCCGTACCTTGATTGTTGAAGTTCACCTTCTTGCCGGCAAGGTCGCTCAGACTCTTGATCTCCGGACGAACGAAGACATGCAGCTCGGACGGAAACAGGTTCAGGACATAGGCGATCCGCCGCTGGATGTCCGGCACCTGGCTCTTGTATTCCTCGAGCGCGTCGGAATTGATGATCGCCGCATCGATGCCGCGCAAATACAGCAGCGAGTTCAGATTCTCCGCGGCCCCCCGCGTCACCACCGGCAGAACGTGCAGATTGTCGCCGTCATCGGCCACGCGGGCCATCTCCGCTGCAAGGCGGATCGGCGCGCCCTCGAGCAGGCCGCCGGCGAGGCCAACGGTCCAGGCGTTCATCGTCAAAACTTCAGGCTTGAGATGGGGCGGTTCGGCCCGGATCAGGCGGGCCTTGTGAGATTGACCATGTTGCGGCCGCGCATCCGCCGGGGGCGGCTGCAGCGCCGGGAGTAGTGACATCAGGCCCGCAAGCAGCAGCGGGCGAAATCCGATCAACCTTTTCATCGAGCAGCTCCTTTGCACGACATCGCGTCAGCGCGTTCGTCCTTGCTGCTAGATCGTTTGATCAACGCAGCGCCTCGAACCGCGCCTTTGCCTCCTTGATTCCACCGGCCTCAGCCTTGGCGTAGAGATCGCGCGCCTTGGCCGCATCGCCACGCGTTCCATAGGTTCCCCAGTTCGAGAGGGTCAGCGGATCATAGGTTTCCGCGAGCGCGAAACTTGCCTGGGCGCTGCCCGTCTCGGCGACGCTTTCCAGCACGACCCGCGCACCCCCGATGTCTCCCCGTTCCAGCAGCAAGCGCGCCCGCGCCAGCAGTCTCGCCTCCTGCGCACCGTCGTCAGTGGCGGTCGCGACATTGCCCGCGGTTGGCGTCGCTACAGCCCGGTTCTCGGCCGGCGCCGGAGCGCTCGCCGGCGCCTCCTGCACGGAGTGGCCGGCGTTGCCGGTGGTGGCAACCTGAGATACGACGGGCGTCACTTTGGCGGCGAACGCAGCAATGTCGCGGCGCGCCGAAGCAAGATCCCGCTCCAATTGCTCGGCCTTGCCACGCTCCCGCTGCAACAGGCTGCGCTGCTCGGCCGCGGCCTGCTCCGCGGCTTGCTTCATCCCGGCGGCTTGCAGGTTCGCTTCGGCTGCCCGCTTGGCCTGCGCATCGAGTTCGCTCTTCTTTGTTGCGAGATCACGCGCCAGCTGTTCAGCCCGCTGCTGCTCTCGCTGGAGCGACTGTCGCAACTCGGCGGTATCGTTTGACTCCGCCTGCTTGCGCTTTGCTGCTTCGTCGCTGGCTTGGGCTGCCTGCGCCTCGTATGCGTAGACTTTGCTGCGCGCCGTCGAGAGATCGCGCGCCAGTGCATCGCCCCTTTCGTGCTCCTTCTGCATCGATCGGCGCAGTTCCGCAGTGCCGGCTTCCGTCGTCAGCTTCAGCTTGGCAAGTTCGTCGCCTGCCTTGGCCGCCAGTGCTGACTGCGTCTCCACGTCTCGACGTGCCGCCGCGAGATCCAGCTCCAGTTTCGCAGCCCGCTCGTGCTCCTGCTCCAGCGACTTCTGCGAGTCCGCTGCGCCGCTTTGCGAGGCCTTCTTCAGCCGGGCTGTTTCATCGCTCGCCTTCGCCGCCAGCGCGGTTTGCGTCTCCACGTCACGGCGCGCCGCCGCGAGGTCCTTCTCCAGTTTCGCGGCCCGCTCATGCTCCTGCGCCAGCGACTTCTGCACGTCCGCGGCGCCGCTCTGCGAAGCTTTCTTCAGTTGGGCTGCTTCATCGCTCGCCTTGGCCGCCAGCGCGGTTTGCGTCTCGACGTCACGCCGCGCCGCCGCGAGGTCCTGCTCCAGGTTCGCAGCCCGCTTCTGCTCCTGCGCCAGCGACTTCTGCACGTCCGCAGCCCCACCTTGCGAAGCTTTCTTCAGTTGGGCTGATTCATCGCTTGCCTTGGCCGCCAACGCGGTTTGCGTCTCCACGTCACGGCGCGCCGCCGCGAGGTCCTTCTCCAGTTTCGCGGCCCGCTCATGCTCCTGCGCCAGCGACTTCTGCACGTCCGCTGCACCGCTCTGCGAAGCTTTCTTCAGTTGGGCTGTTTCATCGCTCGCCTTGGCCGCCAGCGCGGTTTGCGTCTCCACGTCACGCCGCGCCGCCGCAAGGTCCTGCTCCAGTTTCGCAGCTCGCTTCTGCTCCTGCGCCAGCGACTTCTGCACGTCCGCAGCGCCGCTTTGCGAGGCTTTCTTCAGTTGGGCCGCTTCATCGCTTGCCTTGGCCGCCAGCGCGGCTTGCGTCTCCACGTCACGACGTGCCGCTGCAAGATCCTGCTCCAGTTTCGCAGCACGCTTCTGCTCCTGCGCCAGCGACTTCTGCACGTCCGCTGCGCCGCTCTGTGAGGCTTTCTTCAGTTGGGCCGTTTCATCGCTTGCCTTGACCGCCAGCGCGGCTTGCGTCTCCACGTCACGCCGCGCCGCCGCGAGATCCTGCTCCAGTTTCGCGACCCGTTCGCGCTCCTGCTCCAGAGGCTTCTGCAAGTCCGCCTTGCCGCCTTGCGAAGCCTGCTTCAGTTTCGCGGTCTCGTCGTTTGCCTTGACCAGCATTGCGGCCAGCGTTTCCACATCACGGCGCGCCGTCGCAAGGTCCTGTTCCAGCTGCGCGGCGTGGTCGCGCTCCGCTTGCAGCGACTTCTGCAGGACTGCAGTGCCTTGCGGGATGTCCTTCAGCGATTTTCTCAGTTTTTCGGTTTCGCTCTGCAAGGCATTCTCGACCTGAACCGAATTCTCGCGTTCCTTGGTCAGCAGGCCCTGCAGCAGTTCAACATCTCGCCGTGCTGTCGCGAGTTCGCGGGTGAGCCCGTCCACGCTTTGCGCCTGGGCTCCGGCCGGACCGGCGTCACCTGGAGGACTCGTCTTCGCTTGCGCAAGTTGCGGGGAATCGCCGGCGAGGCCATTGGTCTGCGCGCGCGCTCCGGCGCCGGCATCCGCAAGACACATCATCACAAGGGTTGCCGCGATCCATGAGGGAGCAGCCGGACGCATCGTCCTCGGAGGAGATGGCAGTTGATCCGATTTGACGCGCAAGCCCGCACCCCGCGCGCCCTGTATCACCTGTCGCATGGTGATAACGCCCAGTCTGATGCGGCATCATAGGGCTCAGCGGCTCGCGGATACTATGACCCGCAAGGGTTACCCCTGTTAACCGCGGCGCGCGGGATCAGGCTGACGCATCGCACTCAGCCGCACATGAGATGATGGATTTCGCAGTGTTTATCATCGGGCCGCGCGTAGCCCGGACCCGTTGGTTCCACCCTTCCTGCGCAGCTGCGCAATATCTCAGACCGGCCGTTCGCCCTTCACCGTGACGCGGGTTCCGGAGCGGGTGTGCGGCCAGTAATCCCACATCGCGCGGTGCTGGGCGCAGCGATTGTCCCAGAACGCGATCGCGTTCTCGGTCCAGCGGAACCGGCACTGGAACAGCGGGTTCTCGGCGTGCTGGTAGAGATAGGCCAGCATGGCGTCGCTCTCGTCGCGCGGGATGCCTGATATGAAGCGGGTGAAGCCGCGATTGACGTAGAGCGACTTTTTCCCCGTCACCGGATGGGTGCGGACCACCGGATGCTCGGCGCGGGGATATTCCTGCTTGTCGGCGACGCCATAATTCGCATACAGGCCGCGATAAGTCTGCTCGCCGTCATGCAGCGCGGTGAGCCCGTCGAGATAGGCCTTCATGCGGTCCGACAGCGCCTCGTAGGCGGCGTACATGTTGGCGAACAGGGTGTCGCCGCCGCGCGGCGGGCACTGCTTGATGTAGAGGATCGAGCCCATCGGCGGCTCGAGATCGCAGGACACGTCGGTGTGCCAGCCTTCGCCGTTGGCGCGCGGGGAATCCTTGTCGGCATAGATCTTCATCAGCGCCGGATCGCCCTCATTGGGGGCTGCGGGGTGGACATGCAGCTCGCCAAACTTGCGGCCGAAGGCGAGGTGCTGGTCGGGGCTGATGTGCTGGTCGCGAAAGAAAATGACGAGGTTTTCGGCGAGCGCGCGATGGATCTCGTCCATCTGGCGGTTGGAGCGCGCATCGTCGCCGACCAGCTTGCCGATATCGACGCCGGAGATTTCCGCGCCGATGATCGGCGTCAGCTTCTCGACGCCGATGGTCTCATAGGGCTCGGATTGGTCGGCGAGGTGGCGGTAGCGCGGACCCTGCTTGCCGGACAGCGAGCTCATGGGTGTTCTCCCGATGGTTCTTGTTTTGACCATCGTAGCCGGGATCAAGCCAAGCGCAATCCACGCCGCAAAACGTTTGCAGCAATCTTCTTTCTTGCGTGCGTAGCGGCGCTAGAGCTCGAACAGGTGGCGTTGGAAGAGATTTAGGATCAGGCCGTCCTTGTATTGAGGTCAGCCGGTCATAAGCCAAACCACGCTCGCCATAAGCATGGCGAAGGACACCACCACAGCGCTGACTAAGGCGATTTCAACGCCGTCTATGCCATCATGATGATCCACCCGCATCCGGTGTCACCTCCCCACGGGTCGAAAACCGACCCTAGCTATTAACTTTTGGGGAGCGTTCCAGTTCCGGCGACTTGTGGCGTTTGCGCCATAGTACCACGGGGTTGTGTTTTGCGAAGGTAAGCAACCCACATCTCGCGCCATAACCACCGGCTGTGGTTATGGGTCCCTGCTCCCGTGCGCAATTGCGCACTAGGCAGGGACGACACCGAGTATGGGTCGCGAGCGGAGTGAGACTACTCCGCGGCGCCCGCCTGCTCCGGCAGCTTGGCGCCGCTGCCATAGCGCTGGTCGATATAGTCGATCACCAGCGCCTTGAAGTCGGCGGCGATGCCGGGACCGCGCAGGGTGCGGAACTTCTTGCCGTCGACGAACACGGGCGCGGCCGGCGCCTCGCCGGTGCCGGGCAGCGAAATGCCGATATTGGCGTGCTTGGATTCGCCGGGGCCGTTGACGATGCAGCCCATGACCGCGACGTTGAGCTGCTCGACGCCCGGATACTTGGTCTTCCAGGCCGGCATCTCGTCGCGGATGAAATCCTGGATCGAGCGCGCCAGTTCCTGGAACGTGGTCGAGGTGGTGCGGCCGCAGCCGGGGCAGGCCGCGACCAGCGGCACGAAGGTGCGGAAGCCCATGGTCTGCAGCAATTCCTGCGCGACCTGCACTTCCAGCGTGCGGTCGCCGCCGGGCTCCGGCGTCAGCGAGATGCGGATGGTGTCGCCGATGCCCTGCTGCAGGAGGATGCCGAGCGCAGCCGACGACGCCACGATCCCCTTCGAGCCCATGCCGGCCTCGGTGAGGCCGAGATGGATCGCATAGTCCGAGCGGCGCACGACTTCCTGATAGACCGCGATCAGGTCCTGCACGGCGGAGACCTTCGCCGACAGGATGATCTTGTTCTTCGGCATGCCCAGTTCCTGGGCACGGGCCGCCGACAGCAGCGCCGACTGCACCATCGCCTCGCGCGTCACCGCGCGGGCATCGCGCGGATTCGGCGATGCGGTGTTCTCGTCCATCAGCTTGGTGAGCAGCTCCTGGTCGAGCGAGCCCCAATTGGCGCCGATGCGCACCGGCTTGTTGTTCTTGTTGGCGATCTCGATGATGTCGGCGAATTGGGTGTCGCGCTTGTTCTTGAAGCCGACATTGCCGGGATTGATGCGGTACTTGTCGAGCGCCTCGGCACAGGCCGGATACTCGGCGAGCAGCTTGTGGCCGATGTAGTGGAAGTCGCCGATCAGGGGCGTCGTGATGCCGCGCTTGCGCAGGCCATCACGGATGTGCGGCACCGCGGCAGCGGCTTCCTCGCGGTCGACCGTGATGCGCACCATCTCGGAGCCGGCGCGGGAGAGCGCGGCCACCTGGGCGATGGTGCCATCGATATCGGCGGTGTCGGTGTTGGTCATCGACTGCACGACGATCGGCGCACCGCCGCCGACGGCAACGTTGCCGACCATGACCTGCGTGGTTTGGTGCCGGGCTTGAGGACCTGCGACGTCGTCTTGCGGCAAAATCTCGGGCTTGTTCATGGCGTCTCGAATATCAGGTTTTGGTGACATTCACCAAGGGGGCGATAGACCACGCGCAAAGCGGGCCAAACGGTCAGGTTTCGGAGTGAATTCAACAGCTTATGGCGCCGATTGGGGCCAAACGCAAGCCATGCAGCGGCGTCCTGCATGCTTTGGCTATATTGGGCCGAATTGGGGTGAATCAAAGGGCAAAGTGACCGCTTTTCATGTGATCTGGCGCATCTTAGCATCCCGTTAAACACACACCGGGAGGGCGTGACATGGCCGACTATGGCGAGCTGATCTCCACGGCGGAACTCGCCGAGATCCTGACCCGACCCGAGTTGCGGCTGTTCGACTGCACGACCTATCTGGAGCCGGCCCCCGCGGGCAGCGGCGTTCCCTATATTGTCGTCTCGGGCCGCCAGACGTTCGAGGCCGGCCACATCCCGGGCGCCAATTTCCTCGATCTGCAGGCCGAATTCTCCGACCCCCATACCAATCTGCGCTTCATGATGCCGCCGACCGCCCAGCTCGAGGCGGCGTTCGGCCGCCACGGCATCTCGGCGGGCAGCCGCGTGGTGCTCTACTCAATCGGGACCGCGATGTGGGCGACGCGGTTCTGGTGGATGCTGCGCTCGCTCGGCTTCGAGGGCGCCGCGGTGCTCGACGGCGGCATCGACAAATGGACCGCCGAGGGACGCGACATCGAGACCGGGCTTGCCGGCGGCTATCCGCCCGCGACGTTCCCGGCGCGGCCGATGGACGGCATGTTCGTCGACAAGCATGACGTGCTCGCCGCGACCACGGAGCGCGACACCGTGATCGTCAACGCGCTCGGCCCGCAATTCTACAAGGGGCTCGAGCCGAGCCGTTACGGCCGGCCCGGCCGCATCCCCGGCAGCGTCAGCGTGCCGGCGGCGTCCCTGATCGACGCCAAGGCCAAGACGTTCGTGTCGCTCGAAGAGGCCGAGGCAACCTTCGCCGCGCAAGGCATCACCAAAGACAAGCGCGTCGTCGCCTATTGCGGCGGCGGCATCTCCGCGACCATCGACCTGTTCCAGCTGCATCGGCTCGGCTACGACAATCTCACGCTCTATGACGGCTCGATGGGCGAATGGGCGAAGGATGCGGAGCTGCCGATCGAGGTGGGGTAGTGGGAAGCAAGGCTCTCTCCCCTATGTCGTCCCTGCGAAAGCAGGGACCCATACGCCGCAGCGAATGTTGTGAACGGGGCTCGTCGTTCCACCATCGTTCACCAATGACCATTCGTGGTTATGGGTCCCTGCTTTCGCAGGGACGACGATGAGTTTGTTGCGCCGTTGGCGAATCAAGCATCCGCGATCCCAAGATCTCACGCCGGCACGTTCGGATCCGGCGTCACCTTCGCGTCGGGCTTGTTGACGAGATAGAGCCCTGCGATCACGAACAGCGCCGCAACCCCGAACACCGGGGTCAGGGTGTCGTGCATGATGAAATAGGCCGCGACGACGCCGAACAGCGGCGTGACGAAGGTGAAGGCCGAGAGCTTGCTCGCGGAATAGGTCTTCACCATCGCAAACCAGATGACAAACGTGCAACCCACCACCCAGACCGCCTGATAGGCGAGCAGCGAGATCGACAGCGCGCTCGGCACGTGCTCGATGCGCTCGCCTGCGATCCAGGCGGCAAGGCCAAGGATTGGAATCGAGATCGCAACTTGATAGCCGAGCGCCTTTTCCGGCGCGGCCTTGCGCAACTGCGTGCCCTTGGCAACCAGCGTGGTCGCCGCCCACAGTGCGCCGCCGCCGACAACCATGAGGTCGCCGAGCAGCACCTTGGCATCGACATTGGGCTGCGGCACGCCGATCGCGAGCGCGACGCCGGCAAAGCTCAGCGCCAGCCCGCTCCATTGCACGGTCGAGAGGCGCTCGCCGAGGAACTGGTGCGAGCCGAGCGCGACGAAGAACGGCGCGGTGTAGAGGAACACCGAGGCGCGCGAGGCCGAGGTGAAGACGAGGCCAGTGAAGATCAGCACGAACTCGCAGCCGAACATCAAGCCGGCGATGATGCCGGGGACTAGCGTGCCGTCGCGCTCGAAGAATTTGACGCCGCGCAAATGGCCGACGATCAGCATGACCGGCAGCGCGCCCGAGGAGCGGATCAACGCCTGCAGCATCGGCGGCACGTCGGGCAGCGCGAGCTTGACCGCGAGCTGGTTGAAGCCCCAGCTCACGCACAGCATCAGCATCAATGCGATGGCGCCGGGCGGCAGCCCGTGGCCGACGCTGACGGGCCTCGTGACGTTGGCGGAGATCGCTTGGGTCGACATGTTTCCTCGCGGGCCGGCTTGCTGCCGTGTTGTTGTTAACTGGACTGTGTCGTCCCTGCGAAAGCAGGGACCCATACGCCGCGGCCGGCGTTGTGAACGAGGCTTGTCGATCCAGCGTCGTATAACAATTGAGGGCGGTGGTTATGGGTCCCTGCTTTCGCAGGGACGACACCGCGGTGAGGACTTTGGCCGCGCACAATCATTTCTGGCAATGCGCGCAGGTGCCGGCGATCTCGACGACCGACAGCTTCGGGATGAAGCCCGAGGCCCGGGCCGCGGCGGTCAGGCTTTGCGCGACGGGGGCGGCCGGGATTTCGCCGACCGAGCCGCAATGGTCGCAGATCAAAAACGCCACCATCGAGGTCTCGTCATGGTCGTGCGCGCAGGCCAGGAAGGCGTTGCGGCTCTCGATGCGGTGGACGAGGCCGTTCTCCATCAGGAAGTCGAGCGCGCGGTAGACGGTAATCGGTGCCGGGCGCGGCATGGTCTTGGCCAGCTCGTCGATCACCTCATAGGCGCCGAGCGGGCGGTGGCTCGATAGCAGCGCCTGCAACACCTGACGCCGGATCGGGGTGAATTTCTGCCCGCGGCGCGCACAGACCTGTTCGGCATGCGCCATCGCGTCCGCGGCGCAGCGGCCGTGATCGTGGTCGGGGGCGGGAAAGGTCGGCTTGGCCAGGCTCATTGCCTGGATATGTAGCATTTTTGCGCCCGTTCCCATAGCCCGGCCCGGACCCGGTCCCTCGCCGCCATGCAGCCATGCCCCCAATGCGGAGCAGCCCTCCGTTAACCCGATGTGCAGAATTCATAAGCAAGCTTATTATATCCCAAGCTTATGGAGATGGCATTGATGCGCGGTTCCGTGGACGCGAACTTCATGTTTACGCTGGGCGAATTGTTCCGGCTGATCCGCGTCTATGCGGACAAGGAGGCCGCGCGCTACGGCATCACCCGCGCGCAATGGGCCGTCCTGTCCAAGGTGGAACGCCAGGAAGGGCTGAAGCAGACCGAGCTCGCCGAACTGCTCGAGGTGCAGCCGATCACGCTGACGCGGCTGATCGACAAGCTCTGCGACAATGGCTGGATCGAGCGCCGCAGCGACGAGAACGACCGCCGCGTCAACCGCCTCTATCTGAAGAAGGCCGCGCGCCCGCTGCTCGGGAAGCTCGCAGGCCTGCGCTCCGAACTCACGGCGACCGCGCTTGAGGGCATCAGCCCCGCAGACGCGCACCGCCTGCTCACTCAATTGGAATCGATCAAGGAAAACGTTCGCAATGCCATCCAAAGCCCAGCCGGCGAGCCCTCCCGAAAGGAACAGCGCTATGGCTGAACCCGTCCTCAAACTGGCCCCCGAGCAGAAGAGCAATCCGGGCGTATCGGCGCCGGCCGACAAGGCCAGCCGCGCGCCGCGCCGTCGCCTGATGGCAGGGCTGCGGCGCTATCGCCGCGTGCTGCTGCTCGTCGTGCTGCCGATCGTGGCTGTGATCGCCGGCGGCGTGTTCTATCTCAATGGCGGCCGCTATGTCGGCACCGACGACGCCTATGTCGGCGCGCAGAAGGTGCTGATCACGCCGGAGATCTCCGGCAAGATCGACAAGATCGTCGTCAGGGAAGGCCAGCACGTCAAGAAGGGCGACGAGCTGTTCGAGATCGACCCGGTGCCGTTCCGCCTCGCGGTGGACCAGGCCAAGGCGGCGCTCGACCAGACCCGGACCACCTATGACAATCTGGTCGACAACATCAAGATCAATACCAGGATGCTGGAATTTGCCCAGCAGAGCATCGAATTGAAGAAGCGCGACGTCGATCGCAAATCGACGCTCGCCAAGCAGAATTTCGGCTCGCAGCTCGATCTCGACAACGCCGCCAACGCGCAGGTCACCGCCGAGAGCCTCGCGCAATACATCAAGCAGCAGATTTCCAAGGACAGGACGCAGCTGCTCGGCGATGTCGAGCTGCCGATCGAGAAATTCCCGCCTTACGCCCAGGCCAAGGCCAAGCTCGACGACGCCCAGCGCAATCTCGACCACACCGTGCTGCGGGCGCCGATGGATGGCGTCGCGACCCAGGTCGACCAGATCCAGCTCGGCCGCTTCGTCAACGCGGGCGCGCCGGTATTCTCGGTGATCGATGTCGACCATCCCTGGGTCGACGCCAATCCGAAGGAAAGCGACTTTACCTATGTCGCGGTCGGCCAGCCGGTGACGCTCGACGTCGACGCGTTCCCGAACCACGAATTCAAGGGCAAGGTCGGCTCGCTGTCGCCCGGCACCGGCGCACAGTTCGCGATCCTGCCGCCGCAGAACGCCACCGGCAATTTCGTCAAGGTGGTGCAGCGCGTGCCGGTACGGATCTATTTCGACGAGAACGATCCGTTCGTGAAGAAGCTGAAGGCCGGCATGAGCGTCTACGCGACGATCGACACCAACCACCGCCGCACGCTGGCCGGCCTGCTCGGGCTGGGCACGGCCTCGGCGCACCCGGACCACGAGGACTGAGATGGAGCAAGATCGAAGCCCAGCGCGCCACCTCTCCCCTTGTGGGAGAGGTCGGATTGCATCGTCAAATGCAATCCGGGTGAGGGGTTACGCTCTCTCGTGGGACCTGATCCCCCTCACCCGCGCCTTCGGCGCGACCTCTCCCCAATGGGGAGAGGTGATTCCCGCTGCAATCAGCGAACAGGACTGAACTGAATGAATGCACCGTCACCATCCGCCGTGCCCGGCATGCGCCGGAACATGGTGACGATCTGCGCGATGACCGCGACGATCATGCAGGCGCTCGACACCACGATCGCCAACGTCGCGCTGCCCTATATGCAGGGCTCGCTGTCGGCCTCGCAGGACCAGATCAACTGGGTGCTGACGTCCTACATCGTCGCCGCCGCGATCATGACCGCGCCGGTCGGCTGGATCGCCAACCGCTACGGCCGCAAGCGGATCTTCATCATCTGCTCGGCCGGCTTCACCATCGCCTCGGTGCTGTGCGGCCTCGCGCAGGACATCAACCAGATGGTGCTGTTCCGCCTGTTGCAGGGCGTATTCGGCGCGGCGCTGGTGCCGCTGTCGCAGGCGGTGATGCTGGATTCCTACGCGCTGCATGAGCGCGCCAAGGCGATGTCGATCTGGGGCATGGGCGTGATGATGGGCCCGATCATGGGACCGTCGCTCGGTGCCTGGCTGACCGAGACCTATTCCTGGCACTGGGTGTTCTTCGTCAATCTGCCGTTCGGCGCGATCACCGTGCTCGGCCTCGCGGTGTTCATGGACGAGACCAAGCAGGACCTCAACCTGCGCTTCGACTGGTTCGGCTTCGGCGCGCTTGCGATTGCGATCGGCTCGCTGCAACTGGCGCTCGACCGCGGCGAGCAGCTCGGCTGGCTCGAGTCCAACGAGATCATGATCGAATTCATCGTCTCGGCGATCGGCTTCTACTATTTCTTCGCCCATTCGCTGACCACCAGCCGGCCGTTCATCCAGTTCGCGCTGTTCAAGGACAAGAACTTCCTCGGCGGCTGCGTGTTCATGACGGTGATGGGCCTCGTGCTGTACTCGACCATGGCGCTGTCCTCGCCTTACTTGCAGAACGTGGTCGGCTATCCGATCATCACCGCGGGCCTGCTGCTGGCGAGCCGCGGCTTCGGCACCTTCGTCGCGATGATGCTGGTCGGCCGCCTGATGCGCTACATCGAGGCACGCACGCTGATCATCTCGGGCCTCGCGCTGACCGCGGCCTCGCTGTTCCAGATGACCGGCTGGACCGACATGACCCAGGCGAACGAGATCATCGTCGTCAGCGTGATCCAGGGCTTTGGATTCGGCCTCGTATTCGTGCCGCTGTCGACGGTGGCGTTCCTGACGCTGCCGAACCAGCTGCGCACCGACGGCACCTCGATGCTGACGCTGCTGCGCAACGTCGCAAGCTCGGTCGGCATCTCGATCGTGATCGCGCAGCTGACGGAAGGCGGACGGCGGATCTACGCCAAACTGTCGGAGCAGATCAATCCGTTCAACCACGCGCTGCAGATGCCCGACGTCGCCGGCATGATCAACCTCAACACCGACGCCGGCCGCGCGATGGCCGACAGGATGGTGGCGGCGCAGTCGCAGATCATCGCGTTCTCGCACGACTATCAGCTGGTGATGCTGTTCATCCTGGTCTCGATCCCGCTCGCGCTGATGATCGGCTCGACCAAGGCCGCGCTGCGCGCGCAGTCGGCGCCGTCGGACCATGCCGCGGTGATGGAGTAGACTCTTCACCCTCCCCTGGAG
>NZ_JASGSR010000066.1:0-45061 GCF_040446015.1 Bradyrhizobium sp. INPA03-11B | reverse complement strand
GCGCCCTCGGATATAGGACCGGTGGAGGAACAGGATGAAGGCAACGCAGAGAGAATTGCAGGCGCTCAGGCTATTTCGTGCATTTTCGAAGATCGACGACGAATACAAACGAAAAGCCGTGCTTGAACAGGTCGAGGCCGAAGCCGAGTCTGAGAAGAATCCTAAAAAGAAATAGGAGCCGGGCCGGCTTGTTTAGGGGGCAGCCTAGCCATCGTCCCCGTGGTCGAGATGCTCCTCAACGTTTATGGAGGGGAGCACCAGCGGCTTGGTCTTCCGGGGCTGCTCGTACCGGGACGCAAGATCCAGGAGCCGCCGCTTGATAAACGGGTCGGCCCGATCGGCAAGTTCGCGAACCAGACGAGCCCGCTGCCTGTTAAATTCATCGTCCAGCATGGGATTCACCAAATAATCTCGTTTGTACGGCGGATCGTTCAAGATAGCTAGCTGTTGGATGGCGTGTGGTTAAGCGAGCCGGGCCTGATGAAATTACGAAGCCGGGACGATGCTCACACCGGCGGCGGTCGCGCAGTTTACTGTAAGAGAGCTGGATGGGACCAATGCGTGACGGGCGTTGGCGCTGCGATCGTCAACGCGATCCAATCCGACAAGGCCAGTCGGCGCCCGGCGTCGGCCACAGGCCTTGTCGAGGCAGGACCCTGTATGCGACGCAAGAGCTGCTAAGTCTTTGATTCATCGTGCTCTGTTAGGTGTTCCCGCCACGTTTCGCTTAGGATCGCGCCTGATTCATTGCGATTTAGCTGCGGAACACTCAAGATAATCAGAGCTATAAAGGGTCGCTCGCCGGCATTTTTCGGCTTACATTGTGACCAAGTTGTCAGGAGACGAGTATGCCTGCCCGCACCGAAGTCGCCGGTCGCTCGCACGCTGATTTCATGCGAGCGGCGAATGACGAGCTAACAAAATTCGAGCACCGCGAGCGCGAGTTTCGAAATGAAGACCGCCACGAACGAGCCACAAGATTGCAGTTGCCGGTGGAAAGGTACGACAGCGAGGATTGGCGCGTAAGGAGGCCATCAAGGCCAATTCGTAGAACCTGAGAGGTCATCGACCTCGCCTTTACGATGTCGTGCGCAACTCGACACACGACTTCGGCAGCGATAAATCAGGCGAACGCGTCGTGCCGCCGACGAAGCGAGACATCTACATGGAGCGTATCTCCCTTGCTGAGCGTCACGTTCTCGATCAGCAGGCCCAGCATGCACGACACAACCTGATTCAAGGAACCGCCGACGTGGTGCAGGAAGGCTGCGTGCAGGGCGTCTCCACCCGCTCCGTCAGACTGGTGTAGGCGTTGAGCATGACGCGGATCACCAACGAACTGCTCTTTCGAGATCGCCGGCACCACCGATCGCGTGGTCCTGATCGAGGACACACGCGAGCTGCAGTGACGCGCCCCGAATCTGGTCGCGCTGCGCACGAAGGATGGTGTCGCGTCCCTGTCCGATCTGGTCCGATCCTCCCTGCGTTTGCGCCCCGACCGCATTCCGATTGGCGAGGCGCGGAGCAGCGAAGCCGTGGAGCTCCTCAAAGTCTGGGGTACCGGTCATGCCGGTGGGATCAGAACGATTCACGCCGGCGGGGCGCTGGGCGCGCTTCGCCGCCTTGAACAGCTGATTCAAAGCTGATGAACTGGATAACCTCTGTAAGCGAGCCGCGACATCCGATGGTCAGGGCGTGTCGCACCAAATTCGGTGAAAGCCTTCTTTTGCCATCCCGAGAGCGATGTTGATGTCAACGTCGTCACGGTTGTCGATCGTGCGGCAGCATCTTCATGACCCGCTCGCGCTCAAGCCAGTCGTGGACGGGGCGATTTTCGGGATGCGTTCATCCGCACGTTGCATCGTCTACGGAGCGGACAGGCGTCCAGCAGCTGGGTTGACGATCGTACGTTTCGGACAGGGTGTCTGATTGCGCCGTCAACGTTCGATTGTTATCAACCATTACTCAATCGTCGCTATTAGAGGACGTTAAATGTCAAAAGTAGCTCCCTACCACACTGACTCGCCCGAATATCCGCCGTCCCACCGTAACGTCTATCACGACCGCGACAATTGTCCCGCCGGAAAGACGATCAAGCAAGCTCACCGCAAGCCTGGTGAGGCTGCAAGGCCGCGCTGCAATGACTGCAAGAAGCTCGACTGATCCAAGGTCCGCCGTCCAATTTCCACGCCTACCGACGGACTGCAGCGCGCGGCGACAGGCCCAACGCGTTAACAATTTGCGGTAGGCGAGTCTCTCCGTCTTTGACGGTGGAGCGACAAGACATGGACTGGATAAGCTGCACCTCGCCCCGAGGAGAACGCGAGGCAAGTTGATCTGCCCGGCACCACAGCAAGAGAGCGCGTTGGCTGGAGCATCGCGGGCGGCCGCAATTGAGCAGTTTGTTAGATTTCTCAAAAGGAGCTGTGCATTCTGCAGTCTGTCGGCGAGTGGAGGCGCTGGGGAGCCAACGCTAGCGTCACCTCGGGGCGAGCCAAGCCCGCCGGGGCGTTGTCCTTGATCCGAAGGGGGAGCTCTATTCTATGATGAGACCTCGGCTTTCGCAAAGAACACGTCGGACCGGTCTGCCGTATCGCGCTCTTTGCTTGCCGTTCGGAGGAGAAGGCTCACGGCTTTTCGGAGCACGGGGCTTAACCCGCTGGCGTGGTCCGCTCGCAGCAGCACTAGCACGCGCCTCCGTTTTCGAAGGCTCGATCCATAACCTGCGAGATCGAATTTCTCGATCTTCTGCTTTCTAAGCCGATTTTTTGGCTTCAAGATTTTCGGATGTTTTTCAATGATTTGTTGGGGCGCGATGAGATTACGGACGAGGGGCAATCGCCCAGTTTTGTTTTGTGCATTGTCCGTACTGAGCGGATGCGCCATTGCACCGGTCACGGATGACGTCGCGCATGTTTCAGCATCCAATATTGCAAGGCAGATCCGCTGTGAAGCACGGCAGGCTGTAATTGACGCGTTGCTCGGCTATCTCACGAGCTCCGACAACAACATGAACAAGAAGAAACTCGACGATTACTCCTTTGCCGTCGGTAACGAGCTGAAGCGGGCCTACAACGAGAATCCCGAGGCGATCCGAGCCTTCGATCCGTCTCAGGTGACTGGTTTCGCCCGTACGGTGACAAAGCTGCTCTACAGCACGGGCATTGCCTACTATTACGATCTGGCGGGCCTGGAGACGAACAACATAGATCCGGCTGCGAACCTCATTCGGCCGACGCCCATGACTTCACTGGTGACCCTCGGCCTCACCGGAAACTTCGACAGGCAGAGACAGAACGAATGGTCGTTTACGATCACGGACAACTTTGGGAACCTCGTTCAAAAGACGAGCGGGAGCTATTGCGCGAACCATCTGGTGAGAACTGAGGATTACGTCTACCCGATCGCGGGAAAAGTCGGGCTCGCCAAGTTGATCAAGGAATTCACCTTGATGAGCCTGTTTGAGAATCTCGATGAGCTCAACAAGGACGTTGCGACGGTGAAAAAGGGGCCGCCGAGCATGGTTCAGCAGCTTCAGTTCACCACGGCCATCGGCGGCGGAGCATCGCCCAAGATTGTCTTCGCGCCCTCAGGGCCGCAGCTACAAGTCACTGACGTGAGCTTTCCCGTTACGGTATCGCGCAAGGATACGCACCAGCTGACGGTGGGCTTGTATCTGGACAAGGGTGAGGCAAGGATCCTCGATATGGCCCGGGGTCCGATTTATGAAGGTTCGCTTATCACCGCTTCAGGTGGAAGAGCCGAACAAGGCGCCGCGCTGGCAGTTCAGCAATTTCTAGCACTGAAGATTTTCAAGCCAGCACTATAAGGGAGTCTGACATGGCAAAAGTCAAAAAGGCGAAGACCCGAAAACCATCTCAGGCGCGGAAGGCGCGGAAAGCTAGCAAGAAGGCCGCTCCGCCAAAGCCTGCTCGTTCGGGAGGAACCCACGTCGACTTCGGAGTGCACGGCTTGGCAAAGATCATGACTGCCATACACAACGCCGGCCTGGGTGATGAGCTCAATGCGCATCTTGCGGGTTCCGGACAGTTCCTCAAGGTGCGCCGCAAAAGCCTGACGGCGATCAAGGACTTCGTGAAGGATAGGCCGCAACTCTTGAATCTGTCTAAGATGATCGGCGATTGTGACTGTCCACCCGACGATCCGGGATGCGTTTACATTCCGGGGTGAGTGGGCAGGGCGCTGACGACACTTGAAGGTGCGTGATCGTGCCCGCCGTGTCGTCAGTACGTTCGCTGAACTTCTATTCCTGAGCTCCCGTCAAAGGACATGCTGGGTCGAGGCGCTGCGGCAGCCGTTTTGGAAGGGGGCCGACAGTCGCAGGCTCATCCTATTGTCGTGGCGTCACCTCGCGGTGCTTGTCGGTCCAGCATTTGTCGATAAGTTCGAGGTCGAAACGGCGTGCAGCGGCCGTTCAGAGGCCGAGACCAGAGAGATGCGTGCGATCTCGGCGAATATGTCCATTCCATCCCTGAGGCCCAGTTCATGAAAGGCGCGGCGCGTGATGCGCGCCAGGATCTGTGCGCCTGAATCTCCAGTCTCGAGCGCAAGCACCAATGTGACCTCCGCCGCGCTGAACGGCAAAGAGGCCTTGATGCGCGCTGGAAAGACATTGAGGATGGAGTTTGCGCGCGGTGCCTCGCGAGCAATGCCGACGTCGCTGGCTGCGATGCGTAGCCTTTGACGTGCGCCGGGTTTGAGCGGTGGTCCCGGCACCAACAGGCGCGCACCTTTGAGGCGGAGGATGATGAGCCCATAACGCCCGTCATAGCCGCCGACCAGGGCATCAAGGCTCATGGCGGCTTCGCTACGCGCCGCAAGCCAGAGCGTTGGATCGCTCTGCAAGATATGCAACGGCCCTGCCGCAGTCACCCTGCCGTGTTCCATCATGACAAGATGATCAGCAAAGCGCTCGACGTCAGCCAAATCGTGGCTGACATAGATCATCGGCAGCGTGAGCGTTTCATGCATGCGCTCGATGAACGGCAGAATCTCGCGCTTGGCGGAGCGATCGAGCAAGGCAAGTGGTTCATCCATCACAAGTAATCGGGGCTGGGACAGCAGCGCGCGGGCCACGGCGACGCGCTGCCGCTCGCCGGCGGAGAGATGTGAGGGAGAACGGTCAAGGAGTGATGTCAAGCCGAGCAATTCGACCACTTCCTCAAAACCGATCAGCGTTGGTTCCGATTTGGGCGCGGCATAGAGCAAATGGCATCTGACAGACAAATGGGCAAGAATGGTCGGATGCCGGAACACATAGCTGACGGGACGCAGATGCGCCGGGCGGAACGTGGTCTCATCCTGCCACACCTCGCCATCGATCTTACAGAAACCAGTCGGCAAATGCTGGAAGCCTGCGATGCAACGCGCCACCGTGGTCTTGCCGCACCCTGGTGGGCCGAAAATAGCCGTCATGCCACTTGCCGGTAGGCTGAATTGCGCATCGATCGGAATGCTCGCGATAGAGCCGCTGAAGGCGACTTCGATACGGCCCGGTTTTGCTGTCCTCACGCGCTCGTGCCCGGGCCGTATCGTTCGATCAAGGTTACGATCAAGACTACCGCAAGCCCTAACATCACGATGCTGCCGGCAAGCCAGCCTGTCTCGCTTGAGGATGACGTCTGCCCCGCGGCTATGCCATAAGGAGCGGGGGCAGGATTGCAGACCATCGGTTTTATGATGCCCGGCATTTTGAGCGCCTCCGTGTCACTCATCAACGCCGCGGTCGAATTGCGCGGCGCGCGGCCGCCGATCGGGCAGGTGAAGTTGCTTGGCGGAACTGCGGTGCCATGGCCGATCACTCTGCTGGGGCGGGACTCGTCGGTAGGCAGAGCCACCTGAAATGAATCGGCCTGGATAGTCTGGCTGTAGAACGATCGGCTCGTACCATAGCTCACCAGGGCCTCGTGTCGGGGTCTTCGGTTTAAACGGCGCTGCAATTTCCTGGGCGGGTAGCGCAAGGTGAGCTCTGACCGCCACAATTGATGTTCACCGCTTCAGCCCTTCCGAGCGTGAGCAGCATCAGAGCTGCAACGATCAGAATCAACTGGGCTAGTCTCAGCTTCATCAGGAACCCCGAGCGCGAGCTGTCGCGCCGCTTTCCTTGCGGCCGCCCTTGGCTCCTCATCACAGCAATCTGCGTGCCGCTCGATGAATGTGCGCGCGTTGCTTGATCGTGGTGAAATTCGCAAGTACAGCCGGCGCAGCGTCCTGGAATGGCCGCGCGGTATCCGTCCAGCTTCCGACGTTGGTGTCTCCAACCGGACACGGACAGCCGACGAGAGGCGGACTCGAACTCGACGGCGACGCCTTTGGGGGCCATCTGCATCGATGCGCGGACCGGTTCGATCATCGGCAGCGGCTCAATCGCACCGGACTACCGCCACCGTCAACGAACCTTCAACGCGGACGAGGTCGTCCGCCTCCTCGCTGGATCGCTGGAAGTGACCGCCTGGCCTCGATCGCTGTCGAGATCGAGACGGATGATCTGGTCGGACAGGGCCGCCGGATAACTGACGATCAATCCGTTTGCAGTGAAGGAGGAGGCGGTCACGGTTTTGAATCTCTCTGCACCGTCGGTTTGAACGGTCGTGGCCGGCCAGGTGCTTCGAGACGTACGAGGAAGAATATCTTCGCAACCAGCGCGCAAAAGAGCTTGAAGCGTACGTAGCGTCAGGTTGTACGATCGAAGGCGGGCGGCTGTCGCCTCTCGAAGCTTCACGTCGGGCAGTAAAGAATTCGAATGCCACTCGGATCGCGCACTTCGCAAGGCCCCTTGCGTATCCTTGTGAAGAGCTCAGTATGCGAAGTGGCATTGCTCGGCATAGGTGGTGCGGGTCAAGCTGCACCAAAGCAGGACGAGCAGTGCGAGATCAGAGCGGAACGTCCTAGCGTTGGCGCTGCTGGATTGGAGAGCGGACTCCGGGGCGAAGTGCGGTCTTCGATGTTCCGCGCGCCGCTCTTCGCAGATGGTCGAATTTGGCATGGCCGCACGTGTCATAGACGTCAGGTGCCGACGATTGGGGTGAACTGCTTACTCTCTTCAAACGGCTATGGCATCATCGACGCACTGGATTTGATTGACGCGGGATCACCGGACATCCCGGCCCGGATTCGATCCTCTTGTCGGGGTGTCGTTCGTCCAACTCTTATCGCAGCAAAGATCGTTTGGGTCTGCGCGCGAGCCAACCGGGTCATCGCTTGATGGTCAGATTATGAACAGGCGTGAGCGGCGCCCTCAAATTGATCGCGCGCTCAGGTCCGCAGCGAGAGCTTCGTATGCCAATTTCTGCCGCTGCTCGGCCGCAAATCAAGTTGGTCTCGGTTGCGAGTATTGCGTGGCGTCAAGGAGCCGAGAGCGCTGCCCTGATCTGGGGAGGTAAGAGAGCGCGTCCCTGCCGACTATGCTTCAAGAGCTTCGCCTTGTCTTCTGGTTGACAGGCCATGTTGCACATTGCGCAAGACAAGAGCGAAGGACGTCTAGCTTAAGAGAGATATGGTGAATCAAAAGCGACGCACGTATTGGATCTGCATGGCATATCGCTTTGTAGTAGCCCTCGCTATTTTAGCGACAACAACTGTGTATACAAAACACGCTCGAGCGCGAGATCTGAGGCCGGCAGGGACGTTAGCGTCTTGCAGGCCGGACTTGATACGCTTCTGTGACCACTTTACTGGGCGTGATGACCCAGACGCCGCTATGTTTTGTCTCAGGGATAACTTTAAAGCGTTGCGTGACAAATGTCGTCGCGCGGTTCCGGGCGCGACGGAGAGAAGGGGAGGCTTGCGACGAGGCGGCATCAACAAACGGCCACCTCTGAGCGTCTCCGCTCAGAAGAGAGCGTCCGGGCTGCAAGATCGCAACAGTATCACGACAAGCCGTCGAACTGATGCGACCCAGACTGTTGTTGCGCCGAGGGAATCGAGGCAATCAGTAGGGAAGAAAGAGACCTCGCCCCGCCAAGATTGGTAGCTGGTCCCCTGACGGACACGTGACTACGAGCGTAGCTAATTGTCATCCGGCCATCGATAGATGGCACACGTCGCGACAGTGGGGCTACGATGCGGTCTGGAGTACGGTCTTGGGCGGCCGCCGCAGTTGCGATCATTGGAGGCGGTGCAGGCAACTCCGCGAACCTTGATCCAACAGTGAAGCTGCCATCGCCGCTGTGGAGTTGGTGGGCGAAGTTTCTGTTCCAGTTTTATCGAGTGGCGCTCGATCTGATTGGTCGTTTGCCGCACGCCGAGTTCACGGTGCTCGCGAAGATGCGGGAGGCGGTGCCGTTGTTGCGGGATTGTTGACGGGGATCGGTTCGCCTTGCTCGAGGATCAGTCACCGGATCGAGCAAGAAAGGCCGTCTACGTCAGCTTCCAACGTCTTTCTGGAATTGGCAATTGTGCCCATTACGGCATTCTCTAATGAAACTGCACTGTGAAGGCGAAGAAGTGCGCTTAGGCAACTCTCAGTAACGGTATGCCATGGTCCGAAAGCATCCAAACATTCATCGCACGGTTTTGGCGGCACCGGCCGCGAACTTATTTCAGAGCCGGAAAGTCAAAGGAAATGTTTTCGCTAACAGCTTCTCAAAGGCAGAATGCTGTTCAAGAAGGCGATTCTCAATGAGCTTCCGATCCACATCCGGTAATTCTGTCTGAAGCAACTTACGACAACGCCAAATGTGGTTGCGTACCGATCTGATTTCACTGAGCTTATCATCAACCGAGCTCATCGCGCACGCCGACTAACTTCCAACTAACCCTTGAAATGACCAATCGTGCCGTTACGCAACAAGCCACCGCTCCATCACGCCACGTTATGCCGACTGGTTTCGTGTCTAAGCTTTTGCAAGGCGCGGGCCAATCTGCTTCGGGGGCTTTGCCGATAGTTCAGTATACGCGAAGCGTTCAATCGATATCACTCTGTCACCGCGCGTTTGATGGTCATTTGCGGTAGATCACGAATTTTATCCGCATTGTCGGCGTGCCCGTTGGGGAATTCCTGCACCGTCCCGAGGAGGTTGGGTACACACCACATAGCAGCAAAGGCCTTAAACCGAGGCTGGTCGCAGCGGAAGCCGCAAGTCCTATGAAGTTTCTAAGGCAATACGCTCATGGAGTGATAAAGGTATCGATATTGTGACGCTTGAGTGCCTTGCGAACTTTGCGAGTTTTCGATTGGAGACGTCATGTTCCGTGAGTGGCGGAATCTCACTGTATGCAGGCTCGAAGAGGTCCGTGGTTGCGAGCAGCATCGCTCTCAATTGACGCGGGATGCGGTCACTATCGATTGCGGAACAAGAAAGGAAATTGTCGTGCAGGAGGCATTCGCGGTTATTGTCCTGACAACTGGTACTCGGACGAGATGTGCTCGTTTGATGAATCAGCTCTAAAACACCAGATTGCCCATCCGGCATGTTCCAGGCGTGGGTGTCGAGGAACGAGGGGCCATCGTCGCGCCGTGGGTTTGGAGTTGGCGCCCCGCGAGCTTGATATCGATGCCGATGACGTGGCGGTTCTCGCGGACGTCCGAGAACGTTGCACCTGCTTTTCAGGTGGATGACGTTCGACCTTACCGCAAGAGCCAAGATTGATGTCCTGACGGATCCTTCCCGGTCCGAAGGAGCTCCGCCGCTGTGACCGTCCGAGAACGATCGTTAGCACGTGCTCGATCAACAGAGATGAGCCGAGACAGCGGACTGCCCGGCACCGAAAACTCGTCAGCAGACTTTGGAAACCCGTTCGATCCGGCCGCGCCGAACCCGGTGATGCTTTATCGCCGGCCGTGTCACATTCGAACGGTGCTGAATTGAAAATCTCGGACCGGGCTCGGTCGCGCAAGCCGGTAGGCAAGCCCCTGAGTGAGACCTTCATAGGAGGACGTGGTCCAGAGGGGCTAGTCCAGCACGAAAAGCACGTCAGCCTGTCAACGTTTTGTCGTGTTTCCGCAATGTCCAGTTGAAGGCCTCATGTCGCAAGTCCGACTAAGGTGCAAACGTCCCGCAGAACGTCGCAAAGCGCCTGGTGTTTTGCCCGTTTAGGGCAAAGCTCGCCCCCTTCTTTGGCGGCATGCCATTTGCTGGATGGGGAGAACAAGATAAGCGGCGACCATTGTAAGCGTTGCAGTCGCCAGTGAGGGAGGTTGGACGTGGCGAAGAGATTCGTCGAAGGTGGGCTGATAAGGAAGATACGACAGATCCTTATCCTGGGAACCCGTGCCGGCATTCGTTGGCCGTCCTCAGGATCCCGTCATCGCTACTCGCATGTCGCGGCACTGGCGAATTATCTCGATCGGGTCCACGACCGAAATGTCATCCGCTTTCCGCTCGCACACAGCGGACAGGCCCGTGGCAGCGCACACCATCGAACGACAGCCGCAAAATCCGGCCAACTTCGTGTTGGGCTTGTCGCGGCTCGCGCGGTCGCGACTTTCGACGGTGACGAACTAGCGGCGGTCAAGTGCGACCATGCGGAAATCATCGCCGTACCTATCTATAGTTTGCCGGGAGCCGCGCTCCGAAATCCTGTCCGGCGTAGCAACCGTGTGGCTCTATGCCGACGTCTCCGGTCTCGCGTGAGAGCGTCGTTCGTCAATGTAAAAATAATGCTGGGGGCGCCAATCGGATGTTGGTCCGGCAAGACGCGACCCGGCTCTTCCGGCTCGCTCGGCCTCATGAGGCCACAAGCAGCATTGGTTGCCCTGAAAAGCGGGGCTTCAGGTAATCCCGCCGAGATGAGAAGACCTGCCGCGTGCGGCTGCGGCGCGTGTCCTTGTTCGCCTGGGAAGGGGCCATCATGGTAATCATCGCAGCCGCTCCGCAGGCGGCGCCCTCGCGCTCCTGGTATAAAGTCACCTATGTCCAGGTACTTGTCGCAATCCTGATCGGCGTCATGGTCGGCTACTTGTGGCCTTCTGTTGCGACAAATGACTGGATCAAGGCGCTCGGCGATGGGTTCATCAAGCTGATCAAAATGCTTGTCGCGCCGATCATCTTCTGCACCGTCGTGTCCGGCATTTCACATATTCAAGATGCCGGAAAGGTCGGCCGGGTCGGCATCAAAGCGCTGGTCTATTTTGAGGTCGTTTCCACTTTTGCGCTGCTCCTTGGTCTGGTCGTAGGCAATCTGTTCCCGATCGGCCATGGGCTCGCGGTCAAGCCCGATGCCGCGGCTGTGGCCGGCCTGGTCAACAAATCCGAAGCGCAGAAGGGGGTCGATTTCGTCCTCAACATCATTCCGGACAGCGTGGTCGGCGCGCTGGCGCGGGGCGACATCCTGCAAGTGTTGCTGTTTGCCATTCTGTTGGGCTTTTCGCTGATGGCCCTGGGCGAGAAGGGTGAGCGGTTGCGTGGGATCATTGACGATGCCGCGCACGCAGTATTCGGCGTCATTGCCATCGTGATGAAGGCGGCGCCGATCGGCGCCTTTGGCGCCATGGCCTTCACGATCGGCAAATTCGGACCAGCTGCGCTCGGCAATCTGGTCGGATTGATCATCCTGTTCTATGCCACGGCCGCGCTCTTCGTTGTGCTTGTGCTCGGCCTGATTGCGCGCTTGATCGGCTTTTCCATCTTCAAGTTCATTGCGTATATCAAGGATGAGCTATTGATCGTGCTGGGTACCTCGTCTTCGGAAAGCGCGCTGCCGCAGCTGATGAAAAAGCTGGAACGGCTGGGTTGCTCGAAGCCGCTGGTGGGCCTCGTGGTGCCGACTGGATACTCATTCAATCTCGACGGTACCAACATTTACATGACGTTGGCGACGTTGTTCATCGCGCAGGCGCTCGACATTGAGCTGACCTTAGGCCAGCAGTTTACAATCATAATTGTAGCGATGCTTACATCGAAAGGCGCAAGCGGTGTCACCGGCGCCGGCTTCATCACGCTCGCAGCGACCTTAACCGTTGTAAGTCCCGCGCTGGTGCCGGGCATCGCGATCGTCTTCTCGATCGATAAGTTCATGAGTGAGGTGCGTGCGCTGACGAATGTCACGGGAAACGGTGTTGCGGCAATGTTTGTGTCCTGGTGGGAAGGCGAGCTCGACCAAGCGACGCTACGCAAGCTGTTCAACCGGAAAGACCGACCCGCCGATAGCGGGACGCTCGAATGAGACGGGTAAGTGCCAGTGTTTCCGCGAGCAGTGTCGGCGAAGGAACATGGCGCCGGTCGCGATCCTTTGATCGCCATCAGCGACATCGTCGCCGGCTATGGGGGGCATTTCAGCTTGAATCTCATGTTGCCTCTGGCGGTGGATGGCGGACCCACATCCGTGCCGGGAACCTGTGGAGAGGGCACCCCGACCCATAGCTTGATGTTGCAATCATGCCATCGGCGGAGTTGATGGCCTAATCTCGCGCAGGGCGACGCATCGGTTATCGCCCGGCAAAGGTCCCGTGGACTAGAGCAGGACGTGCCAGCCACCAGTATGATGCGCGAAACTGCGCTCCGGCCGTTGGCTGCGCTTTCCCCGATTACCAGACGAACTTCGCGCCGTCCGGCAGTTCGCAAACGAATTCGCCCTGGTTCACGGCTTCTGCAGTTCCGGCAGCCAGCTTGGAGGCCCGCACGGTGAGCTTGCCGTCGCGGCCGAGGCTGTGGCGAATGTATTCGGTCACAGGATGTCCCGAGGTGTCCAGGGTTTGATGCGCATCGGCGAAGCTGATGCCGTTCTGGGCGGACACTCTGAAGGCACGGATCGCCAGGCCGCCCTGCACGGCCGGTCCGGGCTTGCCGCCATCGGCGGTAGTGCATCGGTTCAGGTCCAGTATGACCTTCACATTCTTGCCGTCCTGCAGGGCACTGAGCACCTCGGCGTATTTCGGCGAGGGCTCGTCGGCCCTGGCGATCGCGCTCACGCCTGCAACCGACAGCAAGGCCAACACGATCGACAAGCATCTACCACTGAACTGCATATGGTATTCTCCTCGATAGGAATCAAAGTTCGCGCAAGCACCAACTGGCCCGGCGTCGTGTCCCTAACCACGTTGGCAGAACCCAGACATCTGGCGCGTTTGCCTTCCGACAACACCATGCGTTGCAACCGCTGGCTAGTCATCGCGAAGGCTAATCGAACGTCACAACCTCGTATGTAAGGTTTTCGAAGTGACGTTACGGTTTCCGCGTCCCTTGCTTAGAACCGAGCCGCACACCCGAATCGGTCGCTACTGTGCGGCAGAATTTCGTGAGCCTATTGGTTAGGCGGCTACGCGTATCTCCGTATTCCGCGATCAACTCCAGATGCGCGCGCCGCCATGATCTGGGCGGAGTAAGACCAAACAGTCCAAAGTGTGATGGGAAGACCCATGGACCGGATCATGTAGGTCCGAGCGAGATCAACTCATTCCGCTGTGCTCAAGGCTCGGCAGGTTCGACCGTCATCGCACCGCCCGCGCGATTGCCTATCGCAGGTCGCGCGGTGGCCCCGCATAGCGGAGGTCATCTTGGCCAATGGCCAACGACCGCGCTCATAACCGGACATTTGATGCAGTCGACCCGATTGAGCTTCACCAGCAATGGTGCCGCCTGGGCCAGCGACATTGAATCCTGGAGTCTAATATGATCTGCGTATCCGAGCGCTCAGTTCCAAGTCGCGAAGCAGGGTGTAATTCCCCCGGATCCATTGATGCAGCTCGGTCGACCAATCCTTCTCGTTGCGCAGATATCCAGTGAAGGAAAAACTCAGTCTGTCTATGTAGGCCTTTAGAAATGCCGGCAGCGCCGGGATGCGGATCACACGCCCGTCATCCATGACGTCAGGCAATGCGCCGCGTAGCACGAATTCATTGTGGACGGTGACCAGCGCTCCTGGCGGGGTCTGCCGCCTCAGCATCTCATAACTGCGCCAGGACATGCGATCTGTGCCTGCAATGAACAGGATGATCGGGACGACGTAATGGCGCACCGTCTCCTTCATGAAGCGGATCTCTTCGCACGTCTTGAAGAATTCGTCGAAGGCATGAAAGCCGAGATCAATCACCTTGGCGACCCGATCGTTGACGATAAGCGGGTCGATCAGCTGGATCTTGCCATAGGTATCGATCACATCTGCGGTCTCCGTGATGTGAGGCAGGTAATCGAGTAATGACGGCTCCCTCAGATTGACATCGAAAGAGAGCGCCGTGCCGTTCTGCAGCACCAGGAACTCGCTTACGAGGCGAGCGACCAGGGTTTTACCGACCTGCGGGCTAGGAGAGCAGATGATGTAGATGGGCGTTGCTAACATAGCCGGCAGAATCAATCGCGTTTCGTACGTGGGCTCAGCCCGTCGCTCGCCGCGTACGCGGCTATTTCTCGCCGCCGCGGGTCACCGGTTTGGCGCCGGTCAATTCGGTCAAGTTGATGCGGTCATATTCGCTCCAGACACTCGCCAGCCAGTGGCGGACATAACCGCGTAGCACGAAGGAGTAGTTCGCTGGCTCATCGCGTCGAGCCTTGTTTGCGACGAAGTCGACGAAGGGCACGGACGCGACTTCTACCTGCTCATAGGCCATCGCGTCGAGCTTGGGTATGGTCAGCTCGGTTGCATACTTGATACGATGGAAATAGGAATTGTAGGTCGATTGGTCCCACTGGAAGAACTGGGTGTCGTTGATGAAGTTCTTCACCAGGAAGTATTTCGTGCCGTTCATGAAATCGGCGGTCTCGGCGATCTCGTCCAGCGAAGCGATCGAGGGCCCCAGGATATGGAACACGGCAAATGTGATCTGGCCGGATCGCGCGGCATCCAAAAATCCGATGTCGCGCAAGGAACCCAATGCCGAGGACAGCAAGCCAGCGCGAGCATCGATCACGGTGACGGATAGCCCAGAATTCAGGGTGTCGAAAATCTTCATCTGATCCGCGGTCGTCGTCATGTCGACGATCTCGGTGATGTCAGGGTGGAAGCGCTTCAACGTTCCCCGCGGTGACTCCGTGTCGAAAGCGCGTGTCTGCACGGTGTTGTTGCTGAAGTAGTCGAGAAGCGTTCGCGATACTGTCGTCTTTCCAACGCCACCCTTGTCCGCGCCGACCACAATCACAACTGGCTTCACCATGGAATTCCCCTGAGACACTCGCTTTCGCGCCGGCGCGACATGCGCCAGCGGCGGGCGCCTGCTTTGGATGCGAACATGGCAGAACGAGGGACGATTGACGCGTTGACGTATCATCAAAGCGTTTCGTCGACAGCTTTCTTTGCCGAGCTCAGGACGTTGAATGCAATGACGATGAGAGAGCGGAGAGAGCGACAGTCGCAAATGTTGGCTCTAAGAATTTCCCACATCCGATCGAGCATTCGGAACAAGGCCAAACTGCTGAGACGATAGCGCGGATAACTGTCTCGTCGTTGGAATATGCATCATTACTAAAATGGCTTGAACCGCACGTAGCGTCAGGTTGTAGAGTTGGAAAAGCCGCGACGGAAGAGATGGCACACGGGCATCGATGATGAACAGGCAAATCAAGAGGGGGCCCGGCAGTGAGTGAGCTAGTTGGGACGCAGTCAGCTCAAGGATGAGGGGCATCCGGTGCAGGGCCACGCGCATTCTCTTGATGTGAGTGTGATGATGGAAAATGCCGCGATGCGTGGTGACGGAGTTGGTGTCGAATGTGCTCGTGTCGAGCCCGCGCCTGAGCCGGGCAATAAGGGGTTCTCAAACACCAACAGCTCCTTAACCACTGCTCTCGCGCCGTAGAGACGACCAATGTCGAACTTGGTCCCGGAGAGGAATGACGACGATGCGGAGCCGCGCAGAGTGCCGACGACGCACCTCGGAAAGGATTGTGCGTTGCTTGATGCCGCCCTGAACGAGATTGAGTGCGCGAGCGACATCAGCGACTTCTCGACTGCAGTGGTGAAGCACGGCAAGAAGTTGCGGATGATGGCGGACCGCGCAATGTGCCTGCAAAAGGCGGCCGCGGACTTCCAATTGAGATTTGTGGCGTGCTTCGAGCAAGACATTCGCGCCGGAACATCGTGGGGATACGCCACGACATGCAACGTGCTGAGTCGGGAGGCTGCAGGCCAACCTGGCATCGAAGCCTGCAAGGCAATAGCGGCCCGGGTATCGAGGCTCGATGATGATCTGCTCGGAAACATGCAATGCAAGACCCTCTCGCTGTTGGCGTCATCGTTCGGACGGCACTCCGCGATGGCCGATTGTCGCAATGGAACGATCAGAATTGCTGCATTTTGTCAGGCAAAGAGCGAACTAGTTCAGCGGCTGAACAGTCAACATGTGTCATTGCTGGTGAACGCTTTCAGCAAGTGGCCCCACGAGCCGACCCTTCGCCATGCCGCGGTCGCAATTGCGGATGAAGTCGTTCGCCGCGGGGACTACCGCGCGCGGCTCTCCGAGTGTACTCCGCAGGGATTATCGACGCTGGTGAATGGTTTCAGCATGTGGCGTGAAGATGAGAGCACTAGAAAGGCCATAGTCGCGATCGCTCGCGAAATCCGTCGCCGCGACGATTGCGCCGACATCGGGCTCTCTGAGTTTATTCCGCAGGGACTGGCGGTCCTCGTAAACGGGTTCAGCAAATCGCCGGAACAGGAAGGCTGTCGTCACGCCACAGTCGCCATCGCTGGTGAGATGTTGAAGCGCGGCGGCAAACTCTCTCGCTTTGCGCCAATAGGGCTCGCGAACCTGCTGAATGGAGTCAGCAAGTGGCCGGAAGAGCCCCCTTGTCAGAAAGTCACGATCGCGATCGCCCGGGAGGTTCTTGGCCGTGGGAATCAAATTGTTTGCTTTAATCCGCATGACTTGGCGAAGCTGGTGAGCGGCTTCAGCAAGTTGCCAGAAGAGACGGCGTCTCGTCAGGCTGCAGGTGCGATCGCGAACGAAGTCGTTTGCCGTGTCGCCCGGCTCTCTCAGCTTGCTGAGCAGGATCTATCGAACTTGGTGAATGGTTTAAGCACATAGCCCGGAGACGGTGCCTGTCGTCAAGCCACGACCGTGATCGCAGCTGAGCTCGTTCGCTGCGCTGATCGGCTCCGTGATCATGCGCAGCAGGGACTTGCGAATCTGGTGAACGGGTTCAGCAAATGGCCGGAAGAGTCTGCCTGTCGGCGGGCTGTAATCGCAATTGGTCGTGAGGTCCTTCGTCGTTGCGATCAAATTGCTTGCTTTACTCCGCAGGACCGGACGAACCTCGTGAACGGCTTCAGCAAGTGGTCAGAAGAGGCCGCGTCTCGCCAAGCCACAGTCGCAGTCGCAAATGAGATCCTTGGCCGTGTCACTCAGCTTTCTCAGTTTACGGAGCAGGATCGATCGAGCCTAGTGAATGGTTTCAGAAAGTGGCCGGAAGATGCCTCCCTGCCGGCAAGCCACAGTCATAATCGCGAGTGAGGTCGTTCGTAGCGCCGATCGTCTCCCCGACTATACCCAGCAGGGACTTACGAACCTGGTGAACGATTTTAGCAAATGGCCCCTGGAGCGGGCCTGTCGCCAGGCCGGGGTCGCATTCGCTTTATGAGGTCTTTCGCCGCGCCGACCATGATAGGCGGCTCTCTGATTTCAATCACCGGGATCTGACGAGCCTTGTAGACGGTTTCAGCACGTGGCCGGAAGAGGCGGCATGCCGGCATGCGATAGATCGTATCGCCAGAAGGCGACATGACCAAGGATCTGAATAATAATGGGAGCTGCTGACCCCGCGGAGGCGTCATTCGCGATAGCCACATGCGAGGACCTTCGTCAAATTGGCCATGGGTGACCTATCGGGAGGCGCAATGCGGAACGGCCAAGTTCATGACGTCTGAGCGTTAATTGGCATCAAGGGGGATCAGCTTTCCTCGGCCAGAATTTCTAACGACGAGCGAATTTATCGGCTAGCTGAGATGGATAGTCCTTGACCAGGGAGTGTACTGGAACAGCGCGCCACTCGTGCTCAAGAGGGACCGTGCTCACATGTGGCTCCAAACGAGCGCTAATAATCGGATGAATTGGATTTCATCACGCTGGCGTGGCGAGACTGTGCTATCGGCTTCGCGCTTATAATTGCGCGGTCGTCAGGTGAGTGGGCACAATAGCGGCACCTACGGAGAGACGATCAGAGATATGATGGTTACATGGAAGTGACTTGGCAGAGTGCCATTCCAAAAACCGGAGGGGCGCCACAAACATGCCCGCGTCGTGGAAGGCTGGAGGATTGCGGTGAGGGAACGAGTGCCCGGCGTAATATCGATTGGGAGACCTTCGGCTGCCGCGCATGTCTCATTTGCGGGAACGAGACGCGCGCCTTCGACCGAAGCGCTCTCCAATCCAACCATGCGCAGATCTTGACTAGACGTAGAGCGCCGTCAAGAAACATTTCGTTCCCGCGCGTTCGAATTGAGCAGAACCGACCTCGCGGGACTCCTTCCAAGTGCGATCTTGGCCGAAGCTGCCGCCCGTTTAAACCCACTCAGAGCACGCTCATAAAAATATCGCAGCGAGCGTGCCAAGCGCGCCGAGCGCCAGCCCGATCAGCGAACCGGCCGTAGGCGCGTCTCGAAACAGCAGAAGCGTGAGAAGCGGTTCTACCACTAAAATTGCTCCCACCGATATTGCGATGATTATCCAGATATTCTTGAGATGCATGTAGCAGAGTGCGTATCCGCAGACTAGCAGGACACCACCGAATGTTATCAGTAGGAACATCGTCAGGAGCGTTGTCAGATACCCATCGGCTTTTCCGAGCTGCTTTGAGGCGAGCAACTCCGCTATTATCGAAAGGGTTTCTCCTAAGAAAATTGCCCCAACCGCTACAATCGTCGACATTGAGCTCATCGTCTGAGAGTACCGGAAAGGACGGACGAAAGGCACCTCCCAATATTCGACTTGATTTCTGGGTTACCTTTGACAGCTGGTAACCGCTACGACGTGAAAAGCGATCGCATTGCTCCCCCGCATACCTAAGCCTGCAATGCGGGGATGTTCGAAGCTGCAATGTCGATCCAGAGGTCGATGCTTGCACAATTGCGCGCAGGGAAACGGATTGATCGGGACATCGCCGCGCTTGAAAGTCTCAGCGAGGCTTTTGGCCATGTCATTGCTGTCGGGGCTTTCCACGCGGGAAGCCGTTCCTAATATTTGGCGCGACGGCGATCATAAGGTGCGATTGGCGCCGAACAAGCGGACCGTCGTCGGTCGATCACCGCATGGTGCATCTCGGAAAATCGGTGCTAGTATCCTGATCCGGAAGTTCGCGACGTCGCGTCGTGTTCTGCTGGGGCATTGTAACGGCAGAAGCGCTCGATGGAACCAAGGATGTCATCCGCGGATTTGACCACTACCCAAGCGTGCCTTCAGATTTGCGCGTAGCATTCTGCCCGACGATCGGGCTCGCCGACTCCACAACGAGGCATTCGAGGCAGCGGATGAATGAAACGCCTTGGTCACCCGGACTATCACCGGCTTGGAGCAGAGCAGGAAGAGTGCGGCGGCTGTGCTCGACCGGATGCGTCAGTTCAACGCTCCGCCCGACCAGCTGAGCCGCGCGGTTTTTCAGCGTGGCGAAACACTACTTGGCCTGCACGGAGTGTCGGAGAAAAACGCATTACGCTCGGAACGGATGCAGTCGGTCTGCGCGGCCACTGCCGATCCGGGACGCCGAAGAGGCCGCGCTACGTCTGCACACTGGCCGGTTATTGTATAAGTGCATGCATCTGCAATCGCGGATCGCTCTCGCGCAGTTCATGATTCAGCCGCAAGCGAGCAGGTTCGAGCCAGCCGTGAGTGAAATTGTCATGGACGAGAACGGGCGGGTGCGTCTGCTCGGGACTTTCATCAAGGATGTGTTCCCCGCGTTCCTCTCGACGGCCGACGCTGTTCTGAAACAGCACCCCAGCCGCGCGGCGCCATGTTGGTCTTGATCCACGTCTCATCGATAAAGACCAGGCGCGGAGCGTCGATCCGGCCCTGCCGGACAGAACCGGCTTCTTGTGACCGCCGATCTCGCCAGGCGAACGCCTCCCGTCTTGCGCCTCAGAGTCTTCCACTTCGTCACACGGGAGGGACTGATCTGAAGCGCTTCTGCAATCGAACGGACGGTCTCGCCCGCGCCAGAGCGCGTTTGTGAATGTCTTCCGAATAGAGGCGCGTCATCCATGCTGGCGCCCGTTGCCCAGCATGGAGCTTGAATCAGAAAAAACAACATCCTCTAGCTCGCATCGATGAGCATTTCCGGACAGTTAGATAGCATGTTTCGACAGCATCCCGTCTTTTTTTGATCTGGCGAGTACATTCAGGCAGGCGCCGCCTTTGCACGCTGCCTGTGAGAATAATTCCGCAATTAAGTCGTCTTGGAGCGAGATTTATAATTCATGGCGGAGAGATGACATTGGTTAGTGCCATACGGTTGCGCCGCCGAATATCGCCCACGCGACATTGGCATGAATCGTTTCCGCAGACTGGGGCTGATCGCCCGGGTGGCCCCCCAACCTTGGGAGTTGTACATCGAGCCTTTGTGCGAAAAGCTCGTTCGCAGATGGACGTTGCCTGTCCGATCGCAGACATCGCCCTCCGCCATGAAGAGCGCGCCAACGGCCTATTGCAACGCGGTCTGGCGGGAGAACAGTGCGGTGCATGTATAGAAAAAAGGAGCGTCAAATGAACTTCACAATGTCCCCAAAACAGAAAGAGTGGCGGTACCGCGTGCAATCGTTCATGATTGAGCATGTCCATCCGGCTTTGTCCCTCTACCAGCAGCAGAACGCCGAGGGCGACCGCTGGAAGGTGATCCCCCTTATCGAAGAACTAAAGAAGAAGGCGCGTGCCGATGGTCTATGGAACATGTTTCTGCCTCCCTCCTCGTGTGATGACGATGAATTTCGCGGGGCAGGATTGAGTAATTTGGAATATGCACCGGTTGCGGAAGAGATGGGACGCATCGTCTGGGTTTCCGAAGCATTCAATTGCTCCGCGCCCGATACGGGCAATATGGAAGTGTTGATCCGCTACGGCACCAAGGACCAAAAGCGACAATGGCTTAAGCCCTTGATGAACGGAAAGATGCGCTCCGCCTTTCTGATGACGGAGCCGGCCGTGGCCTCATCGGATGCCACTAACATCGAAACCCTGATCGAACGCGATGGCGATCATTACGTGATCAACGGCCGCAAATGGTGGTCGTCCGGTGTCGGCGATCCCCGCTGTAAGCTTGCTATCGTGATGGGAAAGACCGATCGTAACGCGCCCCGCCATCAGCAGCAATCGCAGATCCTAGTTCCGCTCGATACGCCGGGTATTAAGATTGAAAGGATGCTTCCTGTGTTCGGCTATGACGATGCGCCGCACGGGCATGGTCAACTCCTACTTGAGAACGTTCGCGTTCCCGTGGGCAATCTATTGCTAGGCGAGGGTCGGGGCTTTGAGATCGCGCAAGGTCGGCTCGGCCCGGGACGCATCCATCACTGCATGCGCACCATCGGCAAGGCCGAAGAAGCGCTGGAAAAGATGGCCAAGCGGCTTAATTCGCGCGTCGCTTTCGGCAAGAAGATCGTCGAGCACTCGGTCTGGGAGCAGCGCCTCGCGGAGGCTCGCATTGACATCGAAATGAACAGGCTATTGTGCCTGAAGGCTGCCGACATGATGGACAAGCTCGGCAATAAGGGTGCTCAGCTGGAGATCGCTATGATCAAGGTGGCGGCACCTCGCATGGCGCTCAAGGTCATCGACGAGGCGATACAGGCCTTTGGCGGAGCTGGCGTCTGCGATGACGCAGGACTTGCGCGCGATTATGCGTTGATCCGTACCATGCGTCTTGCGGACGGACCCGATGAAATTCACTGCCGCGCCATTGCCAGGCTTGAACTTCGGAAGCATGCAGACACTCCTGAAAACTAAAAAGGGGAGATCGCGTAGCGTGGCTTGCGCGGTGGGTTTGGCATCGACTAGGGCTGGGCCAATAGGGCTCCGGAAAACGGAAGTTTCGAGCATCAACTAGGAAACCGAGGTACGCTTGACGGTTGGTTGGTAGGACAGATTTTAGATAAAGGGCTGCATTTGAATGCAAGAAGGTACAGACCTCCCGCGCGCATCGCGTACATTCTGCTAAAGCAACACGGATCGGGTGGAGAGGAGCGAACGGGCATTTGTATCTGCAATCAGGCAGAGGCCTCCGACCGGAGCGGTTTTGAGGCTTATTGTCCCGCTCAGGGAGCATCTATCACCTATGCGAACAGGAACGGCGCGCAGTGAAGTTTGTCGTCGTGTCGACAAAACAAGGGCCTCCGCTGTCACTGTTGACGGCGGCCTACGGCCAATAAGCGCGGCAGCAAGGAAGGGGCTCGATGCCAATCGACTATCCCGCAATACTCAACCTCAGAACGGCAGCCGCTCGCTATTCGTGGAGCGATCGTGAAGTGATGCTTTATGCGCTTGGCATCGGCATGGGCTCTGATCCTCTGAACGAAAAGGAGCTGCAGTTTGTCAACGAGGCGTTTGCAGGACCTAAGCGGCTGAAGGTGGTGCCGACCTTTGCTTCAGTCTGCGTCTCCGGGGCGCGACCCGGAGCGATGGATCTCAATCGCGTCATGCTCGTTGATGGCGAGCGCGACATCACATTTCACGAGCCGATGTCTATTGCCGCCAGCGTTACCGCGGATGCGCGGGTGCTCGGCGTGTATGACAAGGGCAAGGAGAAAGGCGCGATCATTCAGGACGAAGTAGTTGTCAGGGATGGCGATGGCCACAAGATCGTCACTATCGTTTCTTCGACCTTTGCGAGAGGCGACGGCGGCTTTGGCGGACCACCGAAGGGAATGCCCGGTCCGCACCTAGGACCCAACCGGGCGCCGGACAGATCAATAGATATTGCGACACGGCCCGACCAAGCGCTGATCTATCGTCTGTCAGGAGATCGAAATCCCTTGCATAGCGATCCGGAATTCGCGCGTCGGGCCGGATTTCCTAGGCCCATTCTCCATGGCATGTGCACCTATGGAGTGACTTGCAGGGCGGTGTTACAGACGTATGCTGACTACGACCCTTCTGCATTCCATCGGCATCGAGTCCGGTTTTCTGCTCCGGTGTTCCCGGGTGAGGTCGTCACAGTCAATCTATGGAAGGATGGTGATTCGATTTCGTTCGAAGCTGAGGTTCGAGAGCGCCAAGTTACCGTCGCCAAGCATGGGCACACGGTATTGCGCTGAGCCTTTCGCCCTGCTCCGCGCCAACAGAAGCGCGAGGCATATTGTTCGATTCTACCATGAACTGCCATACGCGAGCATCACGCTCGCTCAACGAGCTTCGGTCAGATTGCCTTGATGCATTCGCAGCTCGTTGAGCGCTAATTCGACGGGCGCGACATCGATGAAGGTCGCTATGCTAGTGATGCCGCTTCTCCCTGGTTCGAGTTGGCCGACACGATACCGACGGAGGCCAATTCGTCGTAGACATCGAGTCGCGCCAGCTTGACGGCGACACTCGGGATCGAGGTCCCCTCAGATCGGAAGGCATCGCGCAGCGAGGCAAGATCGGATAACCGTCCGGCATAGAGATCGGTTGCGATCGCCTCGGCAACTTCGGCTTCGCAGGCGCGCGTGTGGGGCAGCAGTGCCGATGATGCGGTCTGGCTATCGGCAACACCACCTGTGCCGAAGAGGGACAAACATACGGTGTCGCGGTCAATATGATTTGTCTCTCACAAGACGGAAGTTGCCAAAACACTGGTCTCAATGACACGCTTGGTGGTGAAGTCCAGTGATGATCGCATCCTGTCTGTTCCTGGGTGAGAGCTAGACGAGCCATGTGGCCATCGTCGCCTGGCGGCATTGATCCCAGTCGAGACAGGAATATTGCGGTAAGCCGACCGTCGTATGTCTCACGTGAACTGAACCGGAAGTCCATTGGAATCAACTAGCGGATAGTTCTCACTGGTGAACCCGCGAAGCAGGTCCCATAGATCTCCTATTCGAAGGGATGCAGCGCATCCATGCTGATGCGCGAAGATAATCAAGGCAGCCGCATCACAAACGGCCTCAGTGTATCTAATCCGCGGCTTCGCTGGCCAGTCGCCAAATAGCGCGCCGTGCGCGAAAACTGGTGCGGGTCTTGCTTAAAGGAAAAAGGCAAGCCATCCGGCTTCTGCCGAGTCGGCAGAGTGCGACGTCGCCAGTTGGAGTTCCGACATTAGAGTCTTCAACCGGACATGGATGGGCAGAAAACAGATGTATAAGTGGGGGATTGAGATGGCGTCAGTCGTGTGTCGTGCCCAACGCGAATGGCTGCATCTCTATTTCCATCCGCCGAGCGCCTCACAAAATAAGCCGCCGACCGTTGTGCGCCGGCGAACACAGCGGTCGAATCCGAAATGCGGAGGAGCTAACCTCCGCGACTGTGGAGCCGGCCCGCGATAAGCGGCGATCATACAGTACACGGAAGAGCGGAGTGCTCGCTTAGAGTCCGATTGCCCACATTCCGAAGTGACTGTAGGCACTCTCTCTCTCTCTCTCTCTAAAACAGAACCTTATCATGTCCAATCAGACCGTCTTACCTGCCAAGACCGAGCGCACCCGCATCGTCATCAGTGTATCGATTGCTCTCGTCTTATCGGCGCTCGATCAGACCAGTGTCTCCCCTGCCATGCCGGCCATTGGAGCGGCGCTCGGCGATAGGCTGTGGCTTAGTTGGATCATCTCTGCGTATTTGCTAACGTCGACGGCGGTCTCACCGCTTTTTGGTAAGATTGCGGATCTCAGAGGACGACGATTGGTCCTTCATTCATGTATTGCCATCTTCACCGTCGGTTCGGCGATCTGCGCGCTGGCGCCAACCATGGCTGTGTTTATCGGTGGACGCGCTATCCAGGGTATCGGTGATGGAGGTCTTGTTGCGGTGGTGCAAACGATCATTGCTGATATGGCGCCCCCGAAGGAGAGAGGGCGCTATTATGTATACATCTCTACGCTCTGGGCTGTGTCCGGCGTTGCGGGACCCGTCATTGGTGGCGTCCTCGCCGAACACGTTCACTGGACGATGATCTTCTGGATAAATCTGCCAGTCGGAGCAGCCTGTTACGCCGTCTCGTCGCGAGCACTGACCAACGTACCCGACGTTCGTCGCAACTACAACCTCGATGTTCTAGGCGCGATCATGGTGATTGTCGCAACCATGATGCTGCTCTTGGCGCTCACGTGGGGCGGCACGGCTTATCCTTGGATCTCACTGACGATCTGCGGGCTCGTCTCTGCGTCGCTGCTGCTATTTGGTACGTTTGTCTGGTATCAACTACAACGGGAAGAGCCGTTCTTGCCAATAAGCGTGCTTGGCAATCCTGTCATTGCTTACGCCGGTTCTGCTGTCTTCTTTTCAATGGCATCCTTTATTGGGCTATCGGTGTATTTTCCGGTCTATCTGCAGCTAATTGAAGAGTTCGGTGCAGCCGCGTCCGGATTGGCGTTGGTTGGGTTGATAAGCGGCATGTCGCTGGGGGCCAATATCTCGTGCCGATATATAAATAAGTCAACTCACTATAAGCGGGTTGCCCTGCTGGGCGCCTGCATCACCGCCTTAGCGCTGGTGCTGCTCGCGCTATTCACTGGCAAGGCGTCTTTCGCGGTAATCGAAACGTTGGTCACAGTGGCGGGCTTCGGTTCCGGATCGTTGTATCCGATAGCCTTGATATCGGTGCAGAACGCTTCCGAACGCCGCCACCTCGGCATCGCTACAGCAATGTTTATCTTCTTACGATCACTCGGGCTGGTCGTTGGTCTCGCGTGCCTGAGCACTATCGTCCGCGCGACCGGCATTGCCTCTCATATCGGCTCGGGACCCTCCACCCTTGGCGGTGATGTGCGCGCGCAGATAGTTGATGGCTTTCGTTGGGTGTTCTACGCAGCGGCCTCATCGCAAGTGTTGTCTATACTGTTCTTGATGCGCATGGAGGAGAAGCCGTTGCGCGGGCACGCGCCGGGCTCGACTCGGGAGGATTGAGCGCAAGTGTGAACTGCTGTCATCGTCCAAAAACGGGAATCGCCCGTAGATCGGTCTGCTCCAAGGTAGGTGAAAAGCAGCGCGCAAGACACATTACATCGTGCGAACAGCGGTATCCCATCCGTTGAGGGCCGCCTTGTTTGACGGAGGCGAGAGCTGCAGGTCCTAGGGGTGATCCTAGGAGAAGCGCTATGACGATTTTGCGGGCAGAGGTGATCACGTTGGTTGAGCGGCGGCGTCGGTGGTTGCATGACGAGAAGGTTCAACATCGGTCGAGCGTGGAGCCACTGTTTCAGAGGTAGCTCGCAAGGCGGGCCTTCATTGTGAGCCAGCTGTTCAGGTGGCGCAAAGAGCTTTGCAAGCACAGTGAGACGAGTGTACCGCACGTTAGTTCCGGTCGAGATTGGGCCGTCTGTGCCGCCGCGGGATGTGCCGAAGCGCCGCTGTTCCCGCTGAAAGCCTTGATCGTATTCGTGCCGAGATTGGAATCGTGGACGTCACCTCACGTTGAGAGGTGATTCCGACCGCCGCGTAGACAACTAAGGCAGCAGTCTCTCCAATTATGCTGGCCATCATGGAGCGTCCACGCCGGGTGCGGATCACCGGCAGCTGTCAATACCTGCTGATCCCCCCGAATCTTGCTCGACCGCAACTTCATCGCCACTGCTCCGATACAGATTCGCCTTGCTGATGTCACCTAGGCCGTTTAGCAGCCGAACCAGGATCGCGCGTTCAGAAAGCCGCGCGGTCAGGGAGCATCGCGTTCTTGAGCTGCAGTCTCGTATCTCGCACGGACCTCGCTCGATTCGGTCTCCGGACCGTTTTCCGTTCAGATCTCACGGGCGACGGAATTCATCGAGGTACACGTCATCGTCGGTGGTTCTATCTAACTGCCATGATGGACCTGTACAGCCGAAGATTGTCGGCTGGGTGCTTGCGGATCTGTCTTTGGCGGCAAGCGGATGGCGATCTCGGCTCTGCAACCAGGTGCCAGCCTGATCAGCCATTCTGATCGCGGCGTTTAGTATGCCTTCGCGGACTACCGCAAGCTGACGCAATCCGCGGGACCAATGACGTCAATGATCGCAAGGGCCACTGTTATGACAATGCTCGGATTGCGAGCGTCTTGCACAAGCTCAAGACTGAGCTCGCCCACCCGAGGTGCGATCCAATATCGGCAGCTGCCACACAGGTTATCGTTGCCTATATCGATGGCTTCTACAATCGTACTCCTCTAGTCGCGATTTGGCTATGTCAGGCGACCGAGATGGAACTGAAAGCGACGTAACTCTGCCCACTTTCGAAGGACGATCTATTAATCTCGAGGACGTTTGGTGGAAAGAGAGTGTCCGACCTATTGCAGAATGGACAGCCGTGTTGCCTCGAAAAAAAATCGAGATTGCCCCACTAACCTGCGGTCAACATTAATGCGATGGAGAACCAATTTTGCCAAGATCTTAATCTGAAGACGCGAAGGCACATCGTGAAGCAATACGACGCAATCGGAATCACCGCGGATGTGGAGGCGACCGATCCGATCCACGAAATGAGTTCAGGCAGGAAGAGGGAGCGAATATTGTGATGAGAGCAGAAATCTGCAAGGCCCGCTGCTTCCGAGCGGTGACGGACCCTCACGTGTAGTTGCGGCCAAGCTTCTCCGGCTTCGTTGCCCTTCGAAGTGGGCACCTCCCAACATTCGTAGCTTGTGGCTTCGGGCGGTTAAGTGCAAATTCCTCTGTAGCGCAGTCGAGCTGAGGCGAGACTACTATTGAGTAAGCATGTGACGAAAGAAGAGAGGTGGCGGTTTGCGAGAGCCGGAGAGTGCCTCGCTGCATGTTCTCTGGCAGCGTACGACTTGCGGTGGATAATTGGAGGAGGAAATATGTGTAACGACGCTTCCCAGGAATGGGAGATCCGCTGCGATCTGGCCGCCGCCTACCGTTTGATCGCCCATTTCGGTATGGACCATCTGATCTTTACTCACCTGTCGGCACGGCTGCCTGGCAAGGAGCGCCGTTTCCTCCTCAATCCGTATGGCATGATGTTCGACGAAATTACGGCATCCAGCCTTGTCGTGGTCGACCCTGATGGCCATACAATCCAGCCAGAGGAAGAATCTAAGATTAGTAGCGCAGGCTTCACGATCCATTCCGCCGTGCACATGAACCGTGACGATGTCCAGTGCGTCATGCACACGCATACTCTGGCCGGCATGGCGGTGGCCGCTCAGGAGCAGGGGCTGCTACCACTTAATCAGATGTCGATGGCTTTCTATGGCAGCATTGCCTATCACGACTATGAAGGCTTGGCGCTCAATCTCGAGGAGCGCGAGCGGCTGGTGAGTGATCTTAGCGACAAAGACGCGATGATCCTGAAGCACCACGGTTTGCTTACGGTCGGGCGCACGGTCTCTGAATCATTCCTCAACATGTATCTGCTGGAACAATCGTGCCGCATTCAGATTACGGCTACGCAAGGCGGGCAGGAGATCGCTCTACCATCGGACGATATCGTCGCTCACACGGCCGCGCAGTTTAAGCAAAATCAATATAATAGGAGTCCGCGCCCCTGGGCGGCGCTCAAGCGCCGCCTCGATCGTATCAGCCCAGATTACGCGACCTGATCGGCGGGCACCCAAGCGAGTAATGGGCACACGTTCCGCGACGTCATCGAGGACACCGCGGGGCTTGCCGGCTCTCAATCGAGTGAGCTCATGTCGAAGGATTATCGGAGCCACAAACGCGCCGCGCCTTCATCGCTGATCAGAAGCATGGCGTCTTCGGCTTGTTCATATACGAACCTAGGCGCCGATCAGCCATTGATCCCTGCATACATCAGCTGAGGACCGGCAGCCACTATGATCGTTTTAGGAGGTGTCATGTTATGCTGCCAACGTCAACCTGACGACCGTTAACCACAATCTCCATCCGTCTTCGCCTTGCTAGCTTTTGCCGGTGTTGATCGACCAAAGCTCGTTTGTCCGCTAACGGAAAACGCGCGGCATGATTTCCATGGATGACGTGGGCCGGGACAAGACCAGTGTTAGCTTTGCAGCACAGACGGTGGAGATGAGCGGCCAGCTTTCAACTTGCTTGCGGGCTCCGGGAAACCGCCAAACTCGCGTTGCCGAAAGTGCTGAACGCATTCAGAAAATTGCGGATACTATCGATCCGTCTTGATCGGACAATTTGGTGCTGACGCGCTTGCCGCAGCGGTGCTGGCGGGCAGGATTTATTTCGCTGGAATCGGGTTCGCCATGGCCTTCCTGCGGTCATCGCACCATCAACTGCGCAGGCATTTTGGCCCATAACCGAGTGGTGCTACAACGCACGCTGCACGCGGCGATGTCCGTGGCGCTGCTTGCTATCGGTTCCGCTATTGGTGGTCGCGTTGCGCGGAGAGCAAATACCGCTTGCTGTTGGCCAAGGGCCGGCGCAGCGTGACTTGCCTCAGCAATATCTGCTCGGGCCGACTCGGATCGGACCGACGACATCCATAGTCGGCCTAAGCTGCAACCTCTCCGCCTCTCGAACGCTCTGCTACCGCAACCGATCTCGTCAAATGTCGAATACTCAAATGTCAACACTACGTTTCTCACCAGAGTGGGTCGTGTCCCCAATCGACGATTAATGTTGTATCTTAACTTACCGAACCTCCGAGCCAGAGGCAGCTCATCACGATGGGATACCGGCTGGCAATGACAGCCGAAGCTAGTCCGTTACAAGTCTCCTGTTTCGAGGACGTGGCAGTGCCGTCGCCAAATGGGGCATCACGCTTTCGATAGGATCCGAGTTTCTTAGAGATGTCTCGACCAGGCCGGCCAACTGCAAGAAGTTGAGAGTGCCAACTGTGCTGCTACAGATCGTTCGCGAACGAAATGAGACGCGAGTTGTATCGGATCATAGGCGTTGGAAGGATGGCGGGATCACGCTTGCAGATGGGTTCGATGGTGACCGTTAATGTTAGTTTGCAGAACATCTTCAGCCCTGAGGCAATCTACGTCGTACCGGCCATGCATGCGAAACTCGCGATCCCGGTACTAATACCAAACGAAGAAGATGATCGGTAAGATGGAAAATCATGTGCATCTTTGGAAGTCGCAGCGATTTCAGCGAGGTCCTGAAAAGGCCGACCATGAGCGCAAAGCGGCACCATCTCTGGGCGCGGGTAGTTGCCCGTGGATTCTGACATTTCGTCACATGACGAGCGACAAAAGGTACGCGGGTGGCGTTGGTCTGACGTCGATGATCAAGGGAGGTGATATATGGTTGCCGCATTCTCAACGATCTCTCGAACCGGTATTCCCTTTCCGAAATCAGAGTACGAACTCCGGCAGCGCAAGGTATTTGAGGCTATGGCACGCGCGGAACTCGACGCACTCATGGTAACCGCCCTCGGTCATCTCCGGTACCTCACCGGGTACGATGGACGTGGTGTGTACTTCGCACCATTCCCGTTGATCCTCGTGCCGGGCCGGGTGCCGACATATGTTGTCCGAGAGTACGAAGTGCAGGCCGTTTGCGCCAATAGCTGCATCGATGAGATCGTTCCATATACTCAGGAGCACGATTTTGCGAATGTGTGCGCTAATGTTCTCAAGAGCTATGGATTGCAACGTCGAAGAATCGGGCTTGAGCTCGGCTGCTGGAACCTCGCGCCGGCCGATGTGAATGCGCTTCAGGCTCAATTACCTGATTTGACGATTGTCGACGCGACTCGTGTGGTTGCGTCGGTTGCAGCCGTAAAAAGCAAGCTTGAGCTCGAGGTTATGCGGGATGCTATGGCCATGACCGACCTGGCGATACGCACCTTTCAGGAGGCGCTTCGTGACGGCATCACTGAAGTGGAGATGGGCGCGACCATCGAAGCTGAGGTCAGAAAAGCCGGCGGTGAAGTCCGCCCAAACTACACTCTGGTTTTCGGCGATCGAACGAAGCTGCCTCACGGTGGCGCGATGGACCATCCCATCAGAAAGAACGAGCCGGCAATGGCGGAGATCGGCGCCGCAAAGCACGGTTACATCGCAGGATTGGTTCGGAGCGCCGTACTTGGTCAGCATCCCGAGACCGAATCTATCCATGACCTTGCGGTGGAGGCTCTCGAAGCCGCGGTCGCGGCGATCAAACCGGGGCTTACCGCGGCTGCGGTCGACGCCGCCTCGCGCGGGGTGATCGAGCGATCCGGGCGGCTGCAGGTCTTTCGCCATCGGACTGGATACCAAAGCGGCATTCATTGGTCGGAACGCGGTAGCCTGAGCTTGGAGCCAGGTGTGGACGACCTCCTTCAGGTCGACATGACCTTACACATGCCGATCATTCTATTCAGCGAAAGCGGCTACTTGTTCGGAAGCAGCGAGCACGTCGTCGTAACAGAGCATGGCGTGGAAATACTAAGCCATACACCGCACACGCTCTACCGTGCCTGAGCCGTTAGGGACTGAATGTGCACAGCGTCGCGAATTTTGGGATCTACAGCTTGGCGCTGCGACTTCCATCAAACTCCCGAGCTTGTGCAGGAACACAGCGAGAGTTGTGGCCGAGAAACTGGCTTCGTTCGGCATCAATGGCATCGAAACGAGGATAGTCGAATCCGGTATCGTCGCACTGATTGAAGGAGAGCGCGGAGAAGGGCCGACGATCGGGTCAGGGGGACAAAGACGCCATGCTAATCCTAGAGGCGTCAAAGCCTGGTAGTCAAAAATGCAAGCAAAAGTGCACGATGCGATCATGACGGGCACACGGCCTTGGTGCTGGGGAGGCGGCGAAATATCTTCCAAGTACATGGAATTTCAGCGGCTCCATCGCCTTGATTGGCCACCGCGGAAGAAGATGGACAGGGTAGCCAAAGGTCGAGGATGGAATTGTGGACCATTTCGCCGTCTCCTAAGTTTCGGGATGCAGAACGCGCCAGCATTGCGATCGGTAAGTTCGGGATTTGCGATGGCCGGAGGATTACGTCGGAGCACCAGTTTAACATTGTCGCAAGGAGCAGGGGCGCCTGCGGCCTATCCTGACGAGCCAAGCGCTCCGGCTATAATCACAGCACAGATCATCCTCGGATCTGCAAATGTTGGTGTGCCGCAACACGATCTCCGTCACGAAGTGGGACGCTGAAACGGCGTACAATCTCTTTCCAGATTTCCTTGAAATGGCGAACACCGTCGGGACCCGAGCGCTCACCCTGCGGGATTTCGTCGACGAAAGATCATGACATCGTCACGAGGCATTGCGCAGGGATTGGGAACGGATATCGAGTTCAAATGCCGCCGCTTCGTCCCCGTCACGCTTAACAACGCCGAGTGGACCGATCTAGCGATCAAAGTGCGCGCAACCTGGGACTGGGGCGGTGAACGACAGGATCAGGCTGCGGATGGTGACAGAGAAGTCCGCCTACATTCTTAGAATTGTTCCGAGTAATGGACCGACTGCTGGACTGCGCCAACCGGCGCATGATTTCGACGACGAAGTCTGCCTCTGTGTTAGCGGCTATCAGGTGAACTTGGTCGAGACGATGCTAAGTGTCTGGCGTTGGCTCAGGCAGGAACTGGTGAACTGCTCTCGCTGGCGACGTTCAACCGTTTTCCAGGTTGGCCAACAACCCAGGCCGGAAAGCCAGAATCGTGTCGAAGCCTATTAGCATATCCGCATGCTGTACATCGCGGAGCACAACGACGCTCGACGAACGCGCTGGGGTACGAGGTGCTGTTGAAGGTCAAGCCCCTCAATCTCATCTGCCTTTTTCAAAAGCCGTGCGCCAAGCGCGAAGTTGGTTTGCCAAGGCCGGGAAGAGTTGGCCAGGTGTGACCTGTTGCGGGCAGCTGGCGGGGCTGTGGCTACACAATTTCGCGGACGCGAACTCGCTGAAGTTCACGTCGGTGATCGATGGGATACCCAGGTGCTCTACCAGGGCGACACACTTGAGCCTCGCCAAGGCCGAGATATTTCCGCTGAGAGCTCTGTTTATCGGATGCTGAGCCTCTCATGCAGATCGTGCGAAGCAGGGCCGGAGGATCTCGATCACGATCGAGCCTGGGTTTTGGAATGATCAAGCCATACGACGTATCGCTGCCAACGCAGAATACCACCGAGTGTTCCGCACCGCCATGGCGATGCTTCCGCGACACACCTATTCCTCAGGCCGCTGATGCGAACGTCATTCGGCAGAGGGTCGTTATGTCGTAGATGGGTAACCTCATGATCCGGCGGATCGCCGGCGTTACTAACGGGAACGCCGTGCATTCGAACAAGATCGCTGCGATTGCCGGTTGCGCAGCGCGTAGTCCAATGAGGCAAGTGACGACGTCTGTCTCAATATCGGCGATATCGGTAATCGGGGGAGGGCGCTTCATCTCGTTTTGCCAAAACGTCCCGCCCTCGATGCCGCCGACAACTATCCTCGAGCGCTCGGCTGTATTATCGAGCGAGAGCAGGTCGTCGCCCAAGTATTTCGAGTCGGCCGTCACGACAGCGATCTTGGCGTGCCTCGGCAACTGACGGAGCAATGACGGTAGCAGGAGAAGGCTCGACATCGCCACAGGGACATTGACCGACGCTGCTACCGCTGCCTGATGCCGGATAGAGAAGCCGCAATTAGAGGTCATTGCGACGGCGCCTCGCTCGACTAGGCGCCGAGCAGCTGCAATGTATGCCGGCTCTAGTCCCGGATCGCCGCGGATAACCACATCCGCCCAGGCTCCTGCGACCGTTTCTATAATGATTGGAAATTCGAAAGTAGTCGAATTCAGTAACGAGCCGGGCCGGGGCTGGGAGCCTGGGAAGCCTCGTTCGAGATTCAGGATTCCGAGAGAGCGCGGACGCTGCGATGCCATTAGAGCCTCCTAGAGGAACGTGGGATTGTCCAAGTGTTTGAAATGCGCAAGGGCCGGTCCATGGAAATGAACTCAGCAAGTTCGACATTTACGGTTGCCACATCATGGCTGCGCGAGACGAGTTCGACCTTGCCGCGAGGGTAGAAGCGGGCATGCGGCCAATCCGAACGAGACCATCGATCTCTAGCATTATTGGAGCAGAGGCTACCGTCGGCCTGCAAGCTGTGGTCTGCGCACTCGAACCTGATAGGCTTGGCAGCGTTTCGCAGCATCGGGACACCAAGGTCATTGGAAAGTTCGTTCGTACGGAGGCTTGAGCTCGGCATGGTGGTCGATATCTTGAATATCCCGCGAATTCTGAAAATCCCGTGACGGCTATTCGGAAGGCGGCCCTGATGATCATAGCCGTTAGCTAGGAGATAGTGATTTCGAAGCACATAGGGTTCGCACAGATCCGCGTACGGCAGGCTGGCTGAATTTTCCGGTCGCCGGGTGTTCGGTCGTCTGAATCTTGAAAATTGCATTGATGGCTTCGGTACTTTGCATCGACCTCGACGAGGTGCTCGTTCAAAACGTGCTCGCTTAAAATCGGACGCGACGCGCGTAGTCGTGGAGCAGTCCATTGTCGGTTGACGCAAGACTAGTCGTGCACGTTGGATGCGCAGATCGCCAGGACGAATGCCCGTCAATTTTTCGTCCGGTGGCATTTGCGCTTTGAGAGCGTTCGGAACGTCCTTGATCTGCAAAAGGGGAAGGCAAGTTATCTCACCGCTGGACCCTTTCTAGTTTGTCGATCGGTTCGTCAAACTCGCGATTGCAGAGCGAAGCTTTTCTTGAGCATGGTTCCAACCCGCGCCGAGATCGTGCAAGAGCGCGGACGATCGCTCGATGCTCCTTGAGAACTCGTCGAGCGCCTCGGCAACTGCCTCCGGAGCGGGCCCTCCCGCCCCGCGAGCCTCTCGTACAATCACGTCGGGTGCCGGCGAGACCTCAGGATTGAGTATCCCACCCTCTCGCATGATTGCCGAGAGACGTGGTGCACCACAGTCGACAGCTATCGTAACCAGCTGCCCGACCTCATTATGAGCAGCACGAAAATCGAGGCCACTGCCGACCGCGAGCCGCGTCGCCGCTTCCATTGCATTCACGAACGACCTATCCAGCATATCAGACGCAACCTCTTCAGCGACGGTCAACCCAGAAAAGCACAGTCGGATGAGGCGCACTGATCCGATTGAATTGTCAAGTCCGGACCAGACATGGCGAGTAGCTTCCGTTCCGACTGCCACACAGTTCGTGAACGGCGTGCTATGCATGCCCGTGATTGCGGCGACCAAACAGCCGATTATCGCGCCCGCCTTTCCCTGGACCTGCTCGAGAAGGAACGGGTTCCGCTTGTGAGGCATCGCCGAGCTAGAGCCAACCAGTTCGTCTGGAAGACTGGCCAGCCCGGCGTCGCCGACCCAGAGCAATAACGTCTCAGCGATGCGGCTTAGATTGGATCCGAGAATCGCGGAACCGGCCAGCAGACGAAGAATCAGATCCCGAGATGCCACGCTATCGATGGAGTTGACCGGTGGCGTTGCGAAGCCGAGCAGCCTTGCCGTCAAGTCCGGCAAAATTGGCAAGGTTGTGCCACCCCCCGCGCCCGCACCAAGACAGGAACGATTGAGGAGCGGATGCACCGCCAGTAGTGCATCCAGATCGCGCGTGAGCGCGCCGGCGAACGCCGCCAGATGGTGCGCGAAGGTGGATGGCAAGGCAGGCTGACGGTGGGTGTGCAGCGGGAAGATGGTCTCAAAGTGGGCGCGAGCCAGCTCGCACAGCACACGTAGAAGCTCGAGGAGTTCGCGGGCCAATTCCTGATATGGCCCTCTCAACTTGAGCTTTACAAGTGTCGCATTGATGTCGTTGCGGCTCCGACCTAGATGTAGATTGCTGGCTTCGTTCCCGATCACCGTGCGGAGATGATTCTCATAGGCGAGGTAGGAGCCGCGAGGGGCAGGGGAAGCCGCAATACTCTGGAATCCCTCTGCCTGCAATCTATCGAGCTCGACGAGTACCTTTTTGGCGAGACCACGGTCGATCAATCCAACTCGCTCAAGCATGATGGCTTGGGCTCGATCGATTTCGGCGTAGAAGGGTAATTCATCGCTCGCTGCGCGCCGAAGGTCGGCGTCGAACACGATGGCGCTCGCTTCAGGATGGAGAGTCGATTTGATGCGGCCTGTGTCCTGCAATATTGTCTCCTTATGTCTTGCGGATGAAAGCTACGGCAGCCTCGGCACGCCGAGCAGCAGCCGCCGGATCGGCATCAACCGCGATAACATGACCTATCCGGTCGCGAAAATCGTTCCTGCGCCTGAATTCTATCGGCAGGGTGTGATATAGAGTAAGCTCGGCGAGCCCAAGGCGGTCCACGAGACGCTCGTGGTTCCGAGGAACGCGGAAGGGGCCTTCGCGCTCCGGTACGATGAATCGGATTGATCCATGAGCGCCTCCGATCGGAGTAGCGAAGGTCGTTCCGAGCAGGCTGCGGAGGACCGCTAGAACCGGATCGAATCCGGTCGCGTGACGGAAAAGGCTGGGGATCGAGCCCCCCGCGAGGCGTGGATTAACTTCGATAATCGTAACGCAACCTTGGTGTGCCCGGAGTTCGACATGAGCCGGTCCTCGCACATGACCCAGGACCTCAACGGCGTGAAGGGCTGCATGCACGAGCTGTACCCGCAATTGAGGCGACATGATTGCCGGCACATCATGTCCGATCTCGACGAAATACGGCAGGGCTCCGAGATATTTCCGCGTCAGCCCGATGATCTGACCGTCGAGAATCTCGACGGAATACTCGTTGCCTGCGATGTAGGGCATCAGCAGAGCACCGGATTGCGTAGGACGGCCGTTCACGTCGGTCCTGGTCCGGAGCAGGCTTCGCAAAGCTTGAATCGCGTCGTTTTCGGTCTCTACCAAGGTAACCCCGACGCTTCCGGTCCCGCTGATCGGCTTTGCGACGGCAGGTAAGCCGACCTGTGTGATCGCGTCGCGGATATCGCAGTCGACGTCGACCTTAACGCTAAACGGGACGCGGGCATCCGCCGCACGTAGCGCAGCAGCCTGACGAACCTTGTCGCGGCAAAGTGCGATGGCGTCGGGATCCGGACCAGCGAGCCCAAGTCTTCTAGCTTGCAGCGCCGCCGCGTAAAGATAGAGATCGCTCGAGGTCGTTAACAGCGTGATCGACATGGTCGCAGCTACATCATCGACAACGGCAGCAATAGCGGCCTCTGAAGTGGTGTCGCATGTACGTAGATCGAGGTCTGGACTACCTTGCAAAAAGGCGTACCGCTCAGGTGAGGCCGTGACAAAGACCGGGCGAAGCCCCAATTCTTGCGCGCGCAGAATGAACTCAGCGCCCGAGCCGGAGGTATTGGATTCGATAAAGATCGCTGCGGAGATGGCCATTGAAGTAACATTCAGTTCGCGAAATTTGAACACCGCATGACATTGGCCAACGAGCGACGGTTCCAATTCAAATGACACCAGCCTCTCTTGGCGCAAAGGGGATGATCGACGAGAATTGGCTTGATCGCGGCGAGCTCGGCCCGATAGCCGTGCTCGCGCATCCACGTTGGATCATAGACGTTGCCCTCGTAACGGTTGCTGTCATCAGGAAACACGGCGAGCACTTTGCTTTGGGGAAAACGCTCTGCATACCACTCGGCGACAAGGTAAGCTGCCCCGCTCGTGGGCCCACGTCTCAGCGAAGTCTCGCGATGAAGTCGGTGCGTTGCTTGGTATGCTTCGTTGGCACCGATCCAATGGATTTCATCGAACGCCCCGTGGGCCAAGTTGCCTGGGAGAATACTGTTGCCGAGACCTCGCAATTCGCGGCGGCCGGCCGGCTGGCCGAACAATACGCTGCCGAAGGTATCAATCCCGACAAGTTTCATTTCAGGAAAGAACGCGCGGCAGTAGTAGGCTAGGCCGCAGGATGAACCTCCCGAGCCCACCGTTGCCACCATCACGTCGATCTTGCCAAATTGCCTGATCGCTTCCTCGGCCGGACGTGCATAGGAAAGACGATTGCCGAGGTTGTCGTACTGCCTTGACCAGATGGCGCCGCTGCGATGTATGAAGTCGAGGAGCGCTGCTTTCCGGAGAAGCTGGACATTGGCGTCGGATGCTGTCGCCTCAACGAGATGCACTTTGGCCCCCAACTCCTCCATCGTGCGTTTGAGCGGAGGCTCGATGGCGCGATCGCCGAAAATATGCAACTTGAGCCCGAAGTGCATGCAAACGATAGCGAGACCGAGGGCCATTGTTCCGCTCGATGTTTCGACGACCGTCGTGTTGGGGCTGATGTCGCCGTCGCGAAGACCAATGTCGATGATGTTAAAAGCTGGGAATACCTTCATGATTCTGAAATCAATCGCGGCCAAGTTCTGTTTTAGTAGAACGACCTTGAGGGGCGCGTGGGCGCCGACGATATCGGAGAGCGTGTCCGTCACCACCTGATACTCAATACGGCGTCGAAAAGCTGCCAATGCGACCGAAACCGAGCCGAGCGATCGCGGTGCTGGCCTCAGCCAATCGGGTACGAAGGTCAGGCAGAGCCGGATCGAAGATAAGGCCTGCAACTGTACCGCTATGGGCCACGACGATGCCGGCCGAGCCGGTGCCCTCCCTGATGCAGAGCAGTTCGTCGAACTTCGGTTTCTTGAGCGGATGCTGCATGGCGGTTTCGCTGGTCAACGCGGAGAATGTCGCAACGCGGCCGACGAGAGTGACGCTCTGCTCAGCAATTGCCCGATCCAGAACTGCCAATGCGCATCCGAATGCGGCGATCTGTTCGCGCGAGTAGCGAGCTCGCGGCAATCGATCGGTGTCGAAACCGCCGCTTACGGAACTCGTATCAAATCCCAGAATACTCATTTGCGGGAGAGGACCGTTTAATGTGCGGACAATCTTGCCGATGCGTTGAGCGAACAGGACGGTGCTGCCCGAGCAGTCGAACATCAGCGAGTCACACGAACGCTCAGCAGCGACCGCGAGCTTCGCTTGCACATGAGGTGCGGGAATGATACGAGATCCCCGGTAGATACTAGCGGCATGGGCGGCCGCGCGGATCGAAGCCACTACGCCGGTCGTGGACGAGCCCATGCCAGCGCCTTCTGGTACGAACGTCATCACCTCGAGCCTAGCCGCGACGCCCTTCATTCCAAAAGCATCGAGGGCGAGTCGAGCGGCGATCTCACATTTACGGAAATGAACCGGTCTCACGTGTATGCCCGTGCGGCCGGCCATCGGCTCGAACTTGCCCGTGCGGCCGGGCTCCAACATCAGTCGAGCGACTGATCCATCGGCGTACGGCATATGAACTGAGATCAGCGCGCGCACTACCCGGCGGTGCCCACCTTCTGAGACATCGAAGGCGCCCTGGAGCAGTTCGCCGAAGTGCGGATGGCACGTCCCTACGCCGCATATCTTGGCGAGCCATCGATGGATGGTCCGCGCGCCGTACCCCGGAAGTTTCAGTGGGACCTCGATCATATCGCTACCCGCTGTGACTGCACGGCTAAGCCGCAGGTTGACTTATTCGCAGGCCACGCGGAGTCCGACCGGAACGATCTTCGCTGCTGGGAGGACAGTATCCAATGATGGCCGCACCGTTGCATCGTTCATTTACAGGTAACGCTAGTGCTTTTAAGTTTGCAAATGTGATCCGCACAGTGTGCCTCGAAGCAGTGATTTGCTGATAATCGACGGACTGAAGTGAAGAGCGGCCGACTTTGATGATTTTGACGGTCATGACGAATTTGGCTCTGGGTTTCGAATGAACGCAGTCGCTTGCCGCAGCGGCCTTGGTAGCTGACCTATTGGACCTGCTAGCAACACTAGCCAAGCGCTTAGATGCGCGCACCTACCAGTAGTGGGAGTGCGTTATCAACTGAGTGCCCCAACGTGCGATCGGTAGTCAATTCAGAGCGATCACTCTTGATCTTAAATCAGATGTCGCCCAAGGACACGATGCAATAGTTTCTGTCTGACGTTCGGTTCCAGTGGCCGCATGCGGCGTCTCGATGTAGCCGATCGCAGCGGCGATAGGTGTGCCGCTATGAGCCAACGCCATCCAACGCCGTGCCGGGGCACGGCCACATGGTCACTTAATTTTTCTCGTTCAGCGCTCCAGTCGACGAGCTGATAAAGTCTTGGAGAACTGGGTCCTGACCTCCCAAGTGTGTGGGTGGCTCGAGCTAGTGAATGAAGAATCGTCGTCGGTCATTTCACGGATCCTAGCGACCTTGCTCGAGTCAGCGCTCTGATAAGAGTGAAGATGTCGGCTATCGAGAGCGGTACGAGGATGTGTAGGGTGCGGGGTGCGAGTCGATTTAATGTTGTTCAGCGCCTGGTAGCCTCTTCTCGGTCACAGGCTATGTGGAGCTGTAGCCGGTTTTTCCGATCGCGGATAAGTCAGCAGTCTTCGTTTTCGGAATTTGAGGTACGCCAGCCTCGGATTACGATGCGGCATGAAGGCTTGCCGCAATTGAGGATGGCACGGCTGGTGGCCAAACTCTTGCCCGTTGCGAAGAGAATGCAGCGGGAGTTTCGACCGTATGCTGCGGTCTCGAACAAGGCGACCAAGCTTAGTGACTGGCCGAGCGATTCCAGATGACTAGGACGTCGTCCTGGCCGGGTCGGGCACATCTTCGGTCCGGCGCACCGATCCAAATGGGCGTTCTAACATGCGGCGGATACGCACGGGGTTAGAGCCAATGTGGAAGGCCGCCGCCCGCTGATCCAACGTCCGCTCTGATTTTGTCCAGCGGTTGCGTTGGCGCAAATAATCAAGCCATGTTGGGCAGTGATAGCGCTCCGTCCACAGCTCAGGGTCGGCGATGTCGCGCGCGATCGACCAGCCATAACCTCCGTTTCGCTGTCGAGAAAGCTGTATGTCCTGCATCAAGCTGTGAAAGGCGCGCGCATTCTCTGCCGCTACGCGATATTCGATCTCCACCACGAGCGGTCCACTGCGATTAGTAAGCGGGAGTCGCATCTCGGGGACGCTCGGTGCGTCTGTGTCCTCTCGACGTGCGCTGATTTGCGGGATAGGCAGCCAGAGCCCAATTAGCGAGGAGAGCAGCACCAGCGCGGCCGAGACGAGCATGGCGATATCGACCCCGACGGCGTCGGTGAGGTGGCCCCAACCCCAACCGCCTATGGCAATCCCGCCGGAGAGCGCAGCCTGATAGGTCGCGAGAGATCGACCGGCGACCCAGCGCGGTGCGGAGAGTTGAATGGCGATATTGAACAAAGTGATCGTCATCGTCCACACGGCGCCGGCCAGAACCAATGCGATCGCCGTCAGAGCTGGCGCTCGGCTCATCGCCACCGCCGCGATCACACCGCTCATCAACAGGGTGCAAACACGTACAGCAGCTTCGCCGCTCATTCGCTTGCGCATCTCTGCGAGACAGAGAGCCCCGATGATCGCGCCCAGACCATAGGCTCCAAGCATAACGCCATAGGTCTGCGCACCACCGTGCAGTAGATCCCGAACGACTAGCGGCATTAGCGCCGAAACAGAGCTGCCGATGATGCCTGCCACCATGGCACGCTTCAGCACAACCTTGATCGACGGCGAGTTGGAGATGTAGCGGATACCCGAAATAATCGCGCGGCTCAGCTGCTCGCCCGGTAATCGGGACGGTTCCTCCACGCGTTTCCAGCGAAATAGCGCGACCATGAGCGGCAGATAGAGTAGGGCGTTGAGCGGAAAAGCGGCTACGCTGCCTGCAAGGGCAACCACGATGCCGCCAATGGCGGGCCCAAAGCTGCGCGCGATGTTGTAGCTTATGCCGTTGAGGGCCACGGCCGCGGGCAATGCCTCTACCGAAACCTGTTCGCTGACAGATGATTGCCATGCAGGGCTCATCAGTGCCATGCCGCTGCCGACAGTAAAGCAAAGTAACAATAACAAATTCGGTGTAACGAGTCTCATCCAATCGAGCGTCGCCAGCACGGTCGCGCCGCAGAACGCGATCGAAAGTGAAACAAGCGATACGATGCGGCGATCGTACATATCGGCAATCGCGCCGGCCGGCATCGCGATTAGCATGACCGGCAGCATCAACGCGGTCAGGACAAGCGAGATCTTGCCAGCTGACTCGGTCATTTCCATCATAGCCCAAGCAGCACCAACGAACTGTATGAGAATGCCGAGATTGGATAACAAGCTTGCAAACCAGGTTCGCCGAAATGTGGCATAGTGGAGTGGCGCGCTGATGTCGTCGATCCTCGATGCCTGCGACGCTCCGGAGTCCGTCATGCCAGCTCCTGCCCTTCCGGCGATGAATTGGTTGTGAGCCAATTGAGCAGCGGTCTGTGAGCGTGCGTCTTTTTAGATTCCCTCAACTCAGGTAATATGCTTGCGAAGTCTTGATGAGGTGCACTCTCGTTCTCACATAATCCTACGATTGAGTACTCGCTGGCCCGTGTGTGGAGAAGCGGCCTATGCTGAAGCGCCAAGGACTTTCTCGATATAATGTTGACGAGATTGGGCACGATGATATCCCAACTCGGGATGGAGTTCGTCGCTGTCAGTTGTGACATGTCCCGCTTAGCTACGATTCATTCCCAAATTGCTGCAGCTTGCGTAGCTTTGAAACTCTTCACGATCGCCTGATTCAAATCAACCGGCGGAAGTTTCCTCACGCTGACAAATCATAAGGAAAGGCGGTGCGGATTTCTTGCGTTCAATTCGGTTAAGCGACGAAAAAGCGCGCCTGCGCGGGATGGCGTCATTCCTCAGTTGGGAGCTCAACTGGAACAGCAAAACCAGCTTTCACCCGGTCCAATATGACCATCGTCTTGAAACCCTTAATGTCCTTGTTCTCATAAAAGAACTGGCGGGTGAACTGCTCGTAATCTTCAATGGTCCGCGCCGTAATGTACAGGACAAAGTCAGCGTCACCAGTGACGAAGAAACCATTTACGACGTCGGCGGAGGATTTGATCGCTTTCTTGAACCTGTCCACGATATCTGACCGCTCGCGCTCCAACGTTACGAGCACCAGCATCTGGATGGGCCTTCCCACCGCTTTCGGCGAAACGATCGAAACATCGGCTTCAATGATGCCGGCTGAGCGCAGCCTCTTCAGCCGCCGTTGACATGCTGTAGCCGAAAGTCCCGTCTGCTCACCAATTACCTCGGAGGTCAGGCGGTTGTTCTTTTGAACAATCTCTAGGATGCGAGCGTCTATTCTATCATACTGCATGTGAGCTCCGGACTTAAGGTCAATCTCGCCGTCGGTTGTCGCTGCGATGCAGGAAATCCTCCGCTGGGCAGTAAAGCGCGACGCAATTCTGTTCCGGATAGGAGTATGCTGAATGTTCAGGCAATTTCAACAAGCTAAAAGGTTTTGCCATCCCATCCCATCCCATCCCTTGGCTTGCGCTAAGCAAAACACTCAGCAGCATCTGAGCGTTTCGTGTTAGCGGATGAGAATGATTGTCAACAGACGAGGAGCTTGTGCTCATCGATGCTCTCGTTCGAGGAACTTCGAGGTGGGGGGCGTTTCTCGCCTCAAGAAGACGCTCCGAAGAGCGATTCGTGGAAGGCTTGGGAGATGGTTACAGGCAACCTTGTCGAACCGCAAAGTAGCGTCAGGCATTGAAGCGGTCACAGGCAGACATTGCGCGGCCTTTTCTTCTCATCGAACCCTGTGAGGTAAGGCTAAGCAGAGGGCCTGGGCGCTGCAACTTCTGTTAGTCACTATGCCTTTCCTTGAAGCGGGTCATTAAGCGACTGATGCGAATGTCATCCGGCAGAGAGTCGTGATATCATAAATTGGTAACCCCGTGATGCGGCGCATGGCCGAGGCTACCACTGGAAACGCCGTGCATTCGAACAGGATTGTTGCAATCTGTGGATGCCTAGCGCGAAGGCGGGCGACACAACTGGCAACATCGGTCTCGATATCAACGATGGCGGTGAGCGGTGTGGGACGCTTCATCTCATTCTCCCAGAACTTGCCGCCTTCGATCCCACCGATAACGATCCTAGCTCGCTCGGCTGCATCGTTGACTCCAAGCAAATCTTCGCCGCAATACGTCGAGTCAGCGGTAACAACCGCGATTTTAGCGGACGGTGGCAACTGGCGTAGCAAAGAGGGTAGTAAGAGCAAACTCGACATTGCGACAGGAACATTCACCGAAGCGGCGACTGCCTCCTGATGCCGAATAGAGAAGCCGCAGTTCGAACTTATCGCAATTGCGCCTCGTTCTACCAGGCGCCGGGCAGCCGCGATGTAGTTTGGCTCGAGCGTTGGATCTCCGCGGATGACCCTATCAGCCCAAGCTCCCTCCACCGTCTCCACGATGATCGGAAAATCGTAGGTCGCAGGATTCAAGAAACCGCTAGGCCTGGGCGGGACCGGCTGCCCCCGTTCGAGATTTAGAATTCCAAGCGATTGTTTTGTATCAGGTGCCATTGGTGTCCTGGCAGTATGAACGCGGAAATAGATATTACTGGCCCTTGGGGCCGAATTCCTTTGATTCGTCCCTGAGTTTGGATGAAATTCTGCAGGCTACGATGCTGTGGCGACTGTCCTCATCGATCGCGTTGAAGATTTGCGTCGCAGCATCGGTCGCCGCCGAAGTCGACTGAACCTTCTCATTCGCTCTTTCCTGTTTCACGGCGGCCGATCACAGCTCGGGCGGGCTCCTTGCTGTGTACTTTCTGGCGCACCCAACGCGACTGCTAGTGGCGATCTCCGCCCATTCCTTGAAGTCGCAGGCTTAATGTGAGCGACGTCAGTATACGCACAATTTATGCTTGCTTGGGCCTGAATATGGATAATTAAAACGAAAGACGAGGTCTAGGTTGGAGGGCGTTGACTGAAGTGATGCTTCGCTCAGCAGAAACGAGAATTGCTGGGTTTGGCAAACGTCTGGTAGGCCGGAAATGGGAGCTTGCGACAAATTGCGTTCAGGGCGGAACCTTACGATCGCGGGTGGGGCAAGCTGGAGCCGAAGCGCAATGAGGCAGTTGCCTTCTCACTCTCGGATTCAGCACGTTGCTAGTCGATTACCTTGGTAGTTAAGTGCAGGTGTTTTCTCGATCACAAAATGATGGCCGCGCGCAGGGACGGTGCGAGGGATGCGCGGTGCCCCGCTCTTATTCGTAGACGAGTTCAAACAATTGGCGAAAGTGGCGCGGTTCTAGTAGACTTCCGAACGCTTCTCGCGATTGAGGACTTGGACCTGTCTCTTATACACATCTCCGAGCCCACGAGACATGTCCAGCAATCTCGGATTCCGGCTCA
>NZ_JASGSR010000065.1:0-46594 GCF_040446015.1 Bradyrhizobium sp. INPA03-11B | reverse complement strand
CCCCAACCCTCCCCCGCAAGCGGGAGAGGGAGCGCAGTTCCTTCGCGGCTGCTGTTCGACCTGATCTCATCTGGCTTGAGCTATTTGTAGCTGTAGGTGGTGCCGGCCGGCAGCGGCAGCACGGTTTCGCGCTGCATCTGGCTCTTCGGCCACACCACATAGGATTTGTCGTCGATATATTGCAGCACCACCGGGAACGAGCGCGCGTTCTGCCCGGCATACTGCTCCCCCTCGCCGTAGAACTTCACGCCGTAGCCGAGCATGGTGCCGCCCTCGGGAATGTCGGTGTCGAGCGCGGCCTTGCGCAGCGCGTCGGGATCGACGCCGCCATATTTCTTGATCGCGCGCGGCAGCACGTCGTCGAGGAACACATAGGCGTTGGCCGCGCCGATGCCGACATGGGCGGAGCGGATCGGCACGCCGGGCTTGAGCTTGTCGAACTCTTCGCCGACCATCTTGATGATCGGCGGCAGCTTCGGGTCCATGGTCTTCTGGTTGGCGAGCCAGATCGAGATCGGGTCGGTGTTGAAGAGATAGTTGGCATCGGCACCGAGACCTTCCTTCAGCTTCTCGTAGACGCCATAGCCGGCGCCGTGGCCGACGATGGCGCCGAACTTCAGCCCCTGCTCGCGGGCCTGGCGGAACAGCAGGGTAATGTCCGGATTGTAGCCGGTATGGAAGATCACGTCCGGCTTGGCGCGCTTCAGCTTGGTGACCAGCGCCGACAGATCGGGCGCGGTCGCCGAATAGCCTTCCTTGAGCACGATGTTGAAGCCGGCTTTCTTCGCGCCGGCCTCGTTGCCCTTGGCGACGTCGACGCCGTAGGCGCCGTCCTCATGGATGATGGCGACCCGCAGGTCCTTCGGCTCCTTGCCGAACTTGGACAGCGAATATTGCGCGATGAAGTCGGTCGTCATCATGCCGTACTGGTTGCCGGCGGCCTGCGGACGGAACACGTATTTGTAGTTCTTGCCGTCGAACACGCCCGAGGAGATACAGGTCGTGATCCACATGAACTTCTTCATCTGGTCGACCCGGGCCGCCACCGGCACGCATTGCGCCGAGGAGAAGAAGCCCATCACCATGTCGACCTTTTCCTGCTCGAGCAGGCGGACGGCCTCGTTGATGGCGATGTCGGGCTTGCTCTGCGCGTCGGCATAAACCGCCTCGACCTTGTACCCCTCGACGCCGGTCTTGGCATAATGATCGAGCATGATCTTGACGCCGGTATATTGCAGCTCGGAGCCGCCGCCGGCCAGCGGGCCGGTCAAATCGAAGATCACGCCGATCTTGATCTTCTTGTCCTGCGCCTGCGCGGGTGCGGCCACGCCGAGCGTCGCAACGGCGACAGCCAGACCCGCGAGCCAGCGGGCGACCCTCCTGACCGGCATGCATCCCTCCCCGGAGATTGTGCACTGCATTTTTTATTATCGTGCCGCCCTATCACAGGGGGAGCGGCCGATGATGTCAAGCGCGATGGCTGCGTCCGCGCGGCGCAGGTGTGCGCAAAGTTTCGGCGGAACGGTGTCGACGACTTTTCAGACCGGAGAACTACGGAAGGCAGCTTTGCTGTTTCTGCCTTATCCTGAGGGCTGCGAAGTAATTGTCATTGGAGGCGACACATGACTCACATGCTTTGCAGAGCGAGACTCATTTCGTGGTTGGGTGCGTGCGTGCTTGGATTGGGAGCGTGGATTGCCGCTTCGTCGGGTGCGGTGGCGCAGAATTCACCGTCCGCCGAGGCCAGGCTGAAGGAGTTGAACATCACGCTGCCGCCCGTTCCGACACCGGTCGCCAACTACGTCGATGCGGTCCGGGTCGGCAATCTGCTCTTTCTCGCGGGAAACACCCCGGCTGCTGACTGGAAGTACAAGGGCAAGGTTGGCAAGGACCTCACCGTGCAGGAAGGTTATGACACGGCCCGCCAGGTCGGCCTGATCATGTTGGCGAAGGTACGCATCGCACTTGGAAGCCTCGATCGCGTCAAGCGCGTGGTCAAGGTGTTCGGGATGGTCAATTCGGCCGACGGCTTTGGCGAGCAGCCGAAAGTCGTGAACGGATTCTCCGACTTGATGGTGCAGGTCTTCGGCGAGGCAGCCGGCAAACACGCACGATCTGCTGTCGGGATGGCTGGTCTTCCCTTCAACAACGCCGTGGAAGTCGAGATGGTCGTTGAAGTGGCCGAATGATCCGCCGTTACTCCGGCAGTGGATCGGCAATTTCATCAGCCAACAGGTCCCCGGTATCAAGCGGCGTATGTGCCGACACAAACCACTCCTCGCGCGCCGCGGCCCTCCGGCGTGCGCGCTCGCTGATCGGCAGCCTTAACAGCTCGATGAGATGACACATCTCCTGTTGAGCCAATCGGTGCGACCGATCCGGGCGCTCGCCGAGGATTGCTTCGTCCAGTGCATCGAGGACGGTGAGCCCGGAAGCGGAGAACTGGCGATACACGTTTCGCTCGGAACAACCGCCGAGATGCCTGAACGCCAGCCTTGTTCCTGCTTCGGCAAGACTCCGCCGCACCAGCCGGCGCGCCGATGAGCGGTTGTGGATGACAACCCAATCGGTATGGTTCCGGTCGAATTGGAGGCGTCGCCTGCGGGCGTCGCAGACCAACTCCGCATAGTGACCGGTTCCCGTCACTTCATGCGTGATGGGATCGGTTGAGGCCAGCGTGCCGAGGTCAAGAAAGCTGTCGGTGACGGGCGTTAGCAGCGTATCCGCCACGAGGTGGGCAAGACGCATCAGGTAAGTATCGGTTGAAGGGGTATCGATCACCAGGAAATCGAGAGATCCCTTGGGGCTGGAGACCGCCTCCCCGAAAGCCGCCAATTCGGCGGCCTCATTGTCGTCAAGCTTCGCGCCTTCCGCACGCCGGACGTAACGGTGCAAAGGGATTTCCAGTTTGATCCGCCGGTGATTGGCCCAGATGCGCCGGTTTTCGACGTAGCGCGTTAGAGCCCTTTGATTGCTGTCCAGATCGATGGTGCCGACCCGCTGACCCTGCTTCAGAAGCGCGACAGCCAGATGCATCGCGATCGTCGTCTTTCCTGAGCCACCCTTCTCATTCCCGATGACGATCACGTGTGGCGCCCCCGGCACTGCGATCGGTGCCGTGTACAGCATCACAAGCCTGGCAAGTCTACAATTACCACTGAGAAATGAATGCGATAAACGGCGCCCGGTTCCAACGGCATCGTGGCAAAAATTCCGAAATGACGTGCGAACAGATTCGAACTCGCGATCCGGTTCGTCCGGCTCAGGTCATTTGCGTCGATTGGGACGTGCTCCCGCGATGTTCGGCCTACCGCCAGCAGCGGAGGCCCAAGCTACTCCGGCAGCTGCGTCTCGATGAACGCGGTGACGAAGCGCGGCATGGCGGGGGTGAGATCGGCGCGGCTGCGCACCAGATGGATGCCGGCGAGTTCGGGATTTTGCTGTCGCGCAAGGTTGGCCTCGATCTTTGCACGCAGCGCGTCAGCGGGCATGTCGACGCGCAGGATCTGCATCATCGCGAGCGCAACCCCGGTGTAGATGCAGTGCCAGTCGGCGTCGCCGCGGCAATCCGACGGCTTGAGCCCGGTCTCCTCCTCGAGCTCGCGCATCACGCTGCCGGCGATGTCCACCGTGTCGCCCCTGATGTCGTCGAGATCGGGCGTGCCGGAGGGAAAATAGATTCGTCCGGCATTCGCGGTCTGCTCGCCCATCACCCCGCACACGAAGGCGCCGTCGCTCGAGAGCAGCGCGCCCATGCCGAAGCCGTTGAAGACCTCCTTGTCCGGAAAGCCCCAATCGCGCCAGGCCAGAAAGCTTGCGAAATCGGTCTCGAAATAGCTCGCACTGAGCCGCGCATCGGCAAACACCGGATCGCGCCCGAGCAGCACGCGGCCGTTCCACAGATTCGGGTTCAGCCGCTGCTGTTCGGCGAAATACGCGTCGATCTCGGCGCGCCGCCGGTCGGCGAACGGCCAGGGACGCCGCGCCAATGCGAGGTCGAGCGCAGTGACGCGGCAAATGAGTGGAGACTCCATGTCGTCCGTGCGCGTTTACTTTGCGTTCCCGGTCGTCTTCTTGACCTGATCGACGAATTTGTTGGTGTAGGTCTTAGTGACGTCGATGCCGGCCTTCGCGACATCAGGCGAGCCCTCGCTGAACACCGCGAGCACGGCTTCGGCTCCCTTGGGATCCATCTTGCCGGTTTCCGAGTACATCGGGATCGTGTTCTTCAGCGCGGCCAGATATTGCTCCTTGTTCTTGCCGACGAGGTCTTCCGGCATCTTGGCCATGATGTCTTCGGCGGAATGCGAATGGATCCAGGCGAGCGTCGCCATGATCGCATTGGTCAGCGCCTGCACCTCCTTCTCGTGGCCGTTGACCCAGGCGGTGGTCGAATAGAGCGCGCCGCCCGGATACTCGCCGCCGAACACCGCCAGCGTGTCGTGCTGGGTGCGGGTGTCGCTGAGGATCTTGAGGTCCTTGTGGCTGCCCTGCAGCACGGTGACGGACGGATCGAGCATGACCGCGGCATCGATCTGGCCCTGCTCCATCGCGGCCACCGCGGTGGCGCCGAGGCCGACGCCGATCACGGCAGTGCCGGCCGGATCGAGGCCGTTCTTCTTCAAGAGATACTTCAGGAAAAAATCGGTCGAGGAGCCCGGCGCGCTGACGCCGACCTTCTTGCCGGCGAGATCCTTGACCGAGTTGATCTCGCCGGTGTGCTTCGGCGAGACCACCAGCACCAGGCCGGGATAGCGGTCATAGACCACGAAGGCCTGCATCTCCTGCTTCTTGGCGGCGATATTGACGCAATGGTCGAAATAGCCGGAGACGACGTCGGCGCTGCCGCCGAGCACGGCCTTGAGCGCGTCCGAGCCGCCCTTGAGATCGACCAGCTCGACCGCAAGCCCGGCCTTGTCATATTCGCCGAGCTGCTTGGCCAGCACGGTGGGCAGATAGCACAGGCAGGCACCGCCCCCGACCGCGATGGTGATCTTGCTTTGCGCCGCGGCAAGGCCCGTGGACAGGGTCAGCGCCAGCAGCGTTCCGGCAAGCTTGCCAAGCCATTTGTTCATGACGTCCTCCGTTCGACTGGCCGGCAAGATAGAGGAGCAGGCCCGCCTTGAGAAGGCGACTTTCCGGTATCTGGTCAAGCCTGCGGCCACGGCATAGCATCGCGAATACTGGAAAAAGCCGAAGAAGCGCCAAGAATACTTCAAAGCAAACATCAAGGGAGGTCTTCATGAATCGGATTGCAACCGCGCTGTCGCTCGCTGCCGCCTTTGCGGCCGGCTGCGGCGCCACCCATTTGCTGCGGCCGGCGCTCGCGGCCGAGAGCATCACCGCGCAGGTCATCCACACCGGCGAGATGGAGGGCGACAGGCTCGGCGACGCGAATAAGGTCGGCTTCCGCTCCAAGACGTTCGTCGCCGCCGACGGCGCCACCGTCTCGATCCAGGACGGCAACGTGCCGAAGCACATGCATCCCAACACCAACGAGATGCAGTTCATCCTCGAGGGCACCGGCACGGTGTGGCTCGGCGACAAGGAAGTGACGGTGAAGCCGGGCGACCTGATCGTGATCCCGAAGGGCACGCCGCATGGCGGCACCAAGCCGAACGGCCGCGCCATCAAGGCGATCGCTATCAAGACGCCACCGCAGGCGCCTGATGATACCAAGCTGCTGGATTGATAACGGCGGTCTTTCTACCGTCATTGCGAGCGAAGCGAAGCAATCCATCTCTTGGCACAGGCGGACGATGGATTGCTTCGTCGCTTCGCTCCTCGCAATGACGATGGCGTGTGCGACCACAGGGTCCCCTAAACGCACTACCAGCGGTTCCATTACATGATGACCGGCAGATAATTTACTTGCGTCGCATCGGCTCACTCCATAATATTACGATCGACATTTTATGGAGTACAGGACGATGAGCCTGGACGATCATCCCACGGTCAGGGCCGTGCGGGCGCGCAGCAGCAGCACGTCCACGACGTCCCCGATGTCATCGAAGCTGCTCAAGCGGATCGCGCGGGAGTGCGGCGCCGACGATGTCGGCATCATCGAGCTCGACCGCGCCGCGATCGCGCCGCAGCGCGACTTCATTCGCAAAGTCTATGGCCGGACGCGTTCCCTGCTCGCGATCGCCTGCCACATGAACCGCGAGCCGGTGCGCTCGCCATCGCGCTCCGTCGCCAACGAGGAATTCCACGGCACCTACGACCACGTCAACGAGACCGCCCGCGCCATCGTTCGCGCGCTCGACGAGCACGGCATCCCGGCCTGCAACTCAGTCGCCGCCTTCCCGATGGAGATGGACCTGCCGAGGATCATGATGGTGCAGCACAAGCCGATCGCGGTCGAAGCCGGCCTCGGCCGGATGGGCATCCATCGCAGCGTGATCCACCCGAAGTTCGGCAGCTTCGTCCTGCTCGGCACCGTCCTGCTCGGCTGCGAGGTGGACGCCCACGACCATCCGATCGACTACAATCCCTGCCTGGAATGCAAATTGTGCGTCGCCGCCTGCCCGGTCGGCGCCATCAAGCCGGACGGTGGCTTCGATTTCCTGTCCTGCCACACCCACAATTATCACGACTTTCTCGGCAACTTCACGCAGTGGGTCGAGAAGGTCGCGGATGCAAAGGACGCCAGGGATTATCGCGCCCGCGTGCCCCGCACCGAGACGCTGAACGTCTGGCAATCGCTGTCGTTCAAGCCGGGCTACAAGGCGGCCTACTGCATCTCGGCCTGTCCGGCCGGCGAAGACGTGATCGGGCCCTTTCTGAGCGATCGCGACGCACATTTTGCTGAGGTGGTGCAGCCGCTGATCGACAAGGACGAGTTCGTCTACGTGCTCCCGGATACCGACGCCGAGGACACGGTGACGCGGCGCTTTCCGCACAAGAAGATGCAGCACGTCACATCCGGCCGGCATACCGGCAGCATCCAGGCCTACATTTTCTCGCTGTCGCTCGGATTTCAGCGCGGCCGGGCGCGCGGCCTGGATTTCGTCACGCATCTGCGTTTCACCGGGGCGAGCGCGCTGGACATGACGGTCGCGATCAAGGGCCGGGATTTGCAGGTGGTGCCGGGGCGTCATGTCGGAGAGCCGGCGCTGAGCATCACCGCGGACACCCAGGCATGGCTGCGCGTGCAGAATCGCGACCTCGACCTTGCCGACGCGATTGCCTCGGAGCTGGTGATCGTCAGCGATGAGAAGCTGTTCGCGGCCTACATGCGGTGCTTCCCGCTCTGAGCGCGCTGCTCACACCAACAAACCGCCGCCGTCCACCGCAAGCGTCTGCCCGGTGACGTAGCTGTTCAGCATCAGATAGACATAGGCGGTGGCCGCCTCCTCCGGCGATGCGGCGCGCGGCAATGGCAAGCCTGCCACATAGCCGCGCACGCGCTCTTCCGGCATCTGCCTGACGCGCTCAGTGAGGATGAGTCCTGGGCACACCGCATTGACGCGGACCGGCGCGAGATCGACGGCAAGGCCGCGGGCGAGGCTCTCCATCGCGCCCGCAGCCGCGGTCACGAACGGCATGCCCTTTTGCGGGCGATGCGCCAGCAGGCCGCCGGTCAGCGTGATCGATCCGTTCGGCGCGATCGCGCGGCTGCCATGCTTGACCGCCGCGAGCGAGCCCCAGAAGCGGAGGGTCAGCGCCTCGCGCGCGACGCCAAGATCGAGATCGCGCACCGCGCCGAATGCCGGGAGGCCCTGATCGCCTGCGGTGATCGCGAGGTGATCGAAGCCGCCGACCTGTTCGAAGAAGCGCGACACGCCGGCTTCGTCGCGCAGATCGACGGTGCGGCCCGAGGATCCCGGCAACCGCGCGACCGCGGCATCGACATTGGCCGCATTGCTGGAGGCAATCACCACGTCAGCGCCCAGCTCCCGCGCCAGCGCCGCGACGGCAAAGCCGATCCCTGACGATCCTCCGATTGCGATCACGCGCTTGCCCTTGAGCGACATCATGGCGTCTGTCATGGCCCGTTCTCCGCCGCGCCTTACGCGAAATAAGCGGGGTGATCGATGTCGGCGAGCAGCCCGGGCTGCTGCGGCTGCCAGTCGAGCCGCGACCGCGTCCGCGCGCTCGAAGCCGGCACGTCGGCGCCGGCAAACCTACCGAGGAAGCCGAAATGCGCGAGCGCCTCCTCCGGCGACTTCGACACCAGCGGAATATTCAGACGTCGCGCAATCACCTCGGCGATCGCCCTGAACGGCACGCCCTCGTCGGCGATGGCATGGAAGGGGCCGCCTTCGACGCCGCGCTCGAGCGCGAGACGATAGAGGCGGGCCGCATCGAGCCGGTGTACGCCCGGCCAGCGATTGAGTCCTTCGCCGACATAGGCGGAGACGCCCTTCTCACGCGCGATGGTGATGAGGCGCGGCACGAAGCCGTGATCGCCATGGCCGTGCACCGACGGCGCAAGCCGGACCACGCCGGCGCGTACACCGCGCGCCGCCACCGCTGAAGTGGCCGCTTCGGTCATGCGCGGCAAAGCGGGCGAAGGCGGATGCGGCGCGTCCTCCTCGGTGGCGACGCGGCCCTGCGCCATGGTTGCAACGCCCGACGTGGTGATCAGCGGCCGGTTTGATCCTGCGAGCACGGCGCCGAACGTCTCGATGGCGCGCCGGTCATCCTCGGAGTTCTGGGCGAACTTCGAAAAGTCATGGTTGAAGGCGCAGTGGATCACCGCATCCGCCTGCGCGGCGCCGCTGCGCAGGCTGTCGAGATCGTCCAGCGTTCCGTAGTGCACCTCGGCGCCGGCGGCGGCGAGCGCTTCCGCGCCCTTGTCGGAACGGGTCATGCCGAGCACCTTGTGGCCGGCGGCAATCAGATCAACGGTAACGGCCGAGCCGACCCAACCGGTGGCTCCAGTGACGAACACGCGCATCAGCAAGTCTCCAGGTTTTGCTGAAGACAAATCTGGGCCGCCGCGCTATCCTGGTAAAGTAGTGACCTTATCATGGTATAATGGCTAACAGGATGAGCGAACCGGTCGCGCATGAGAACCTGCTCGGCGCCTACCTGAAGGACCGTCGCAGCAAGCTCGATCCGGCGACGTTCGGCTTTCCGCCGGAGCGGCGGCGCACGCCGGGCCTGCGCCGCGAGGAAGTGGCGCAACGCGCCAACATCTCGGCGACCTGGTACACCTGGCTCGAACAGGGCCGCGGCGGCGCGCCGTCGGCCGACGTGCTCGACCGCATCGCGCGCGCGCTGATGCTGACCGATGTCGAACGCGAGCACCTGTTCCTGCTCGGCCTCGGCCGCACGCCCGAGGTGCGCTACCAGAAGAATGAAGGCGTGACGCCGCGACTGCAACGCGTGCTCGATGCGCTGGAGCCGCGCCCCGCGGTGGTCAGAACCGCGACCTGGGACATCGTCGCCTGGAACCGGGCGGCGACCGTGATGCTGACGGATTACGGATCGCTGCCGCCGCGCGAGCGCAACGTGCTGCGCTTCATGTTCCTCGACCCGCGCGTCCGCGCCGCGCAACACGACTGGGCCAGCGTGGCGCGCTTCGTCGTCGGCGCCTTTAGGGTCGACGCGATGCGCGCTGGCGCCGCTGCGGAGGTGCAACCCTTCGTCGACGAACTCTGCCGGCTGAGCCCGGAATTCGCGGCGCTGTGGCGCGACAACGACGTGCGCGCCCACGGCGAGGGCGTCAAGCAGCTCCGGCACCCGATCCTGGGCCCGGTCAAGTTCGAATATTCGGCCTTCGCCGTCGATGGCCGGTCCGACCTCAGCATGATCGTCTACAATCCGATCGACCCCGAGGTGACTGAGAAGATCCGCGGGCTGATGGAGGCGACGGCAGCAGCCAACCGCAAATAATGGTCTGCGGCTTCCGCGCTCGCGTGGGCATTCGCGCAGTAGTAAGCCACTACCATCTCCCGGCTGTCTCTCATCCGACCGTCCCCGCACCGAAGGCTGATCATGGCTACGAGAAGCGGAACGCAGCGCGCCCGGCGTTCCCTACTTTTTTAGCAATTGAGGGTATGCAACTTTACGGCGCCGGTGCGATTTAGCTTCCGCGGAACGGGATGAGAACGAATGACCAATCAAGTCATCGAGACACGAGCCTTGTGGCTTGTCATCGCCATCATCGCCGTGATCGACCTCGTCTGGCTGCGCGCGGCCGGGATGTCGGTCACGCTCGATCCCGTGAAGGCGATCGTATTCTGCGCGGTTGCGTTGCTCGCGTTCCTCTACATCAAGGTCAGGCCGGATCGACGCATTGCCGAGCTGGCGGTCGCATGCGCCCAACTCATCGCCTTTACCGCCGTCGGCGCTGTCCTCAGCTATCTGACTGTCACCTCGAATTTCCCGCTCGCCGATCGCCAGTTCGCCGCGATCGACGCCGCGCTGCATCTGAACTGGCTGACCTATTTCGACTGGGTCGAGACCCATCCTGCGGTCAAACGTGTTCTCGCCCTTGCCTACAATAGCTGCATGGCTCAGGTCGCAGTCCTGCTGATCCTGCTGAGTGCAACTGGCCGGTTCGAACGGATGCGGGAGTTCGTCTGGCTGTTCGTGATGTCGCTCGTCGTCATCATCCCGATCGCGTGGATCATGCCCGCCGCCAACGCCTGGGTCTATTTCGACGTCGTGGCGCGCGTCGACGCCGACGACGCATCCGTCCTGGCTGATTTCGACGCCCTTCGCGCTGGCCAGATGAGCCAGATCGCGCTGGCCGACGTCAAGGGCCTGATCAGCTTTCCATCGTTCCATACGGCGCTGGCGGTTATCCTGATCTACGCCAGCCGAGGCGTGAAGTTGCTGTTCCCCGCCTTCCTTGTCCTGAACCTGCTGATGATCGCCGCAACGCCGAACATGGGCGGCCACTACTTCATCGACGTCGTCGCGGGCGCAGCCGTGGTGCTCGGCCTCGTGGTCTTGTGCCGGTTCTCATGGCGGGCGTTGTTCGCGCGATGGACTGCCTCGTCATCATACGAAGCCGGCTAGTCCCGCGCCGCCGCGGTCGGCCGCCACACCAAGAGCCGCTTCTCCACCATCGTCACGCCCATGTCGATCAGGATCACGAACGCCGACAGCACGAACATGCCGGCGAACACGCCGGCGACGTCGAACACGCCTTCAGCCTGCTGAATCAGATAGCCAAGGCCGGCCGCGGATCCCAGATATTCGCCAACCACGGCGCCGACCACAGCAAAGCCGACCGAGGTGTGCAGCGAGGAGAACATCCAGGACAGCGCCGACGGCCAGTAGACGTGGCGCATCAGCTGCCGCTCGTTCATGCCGAGCATGCGGCCATTGTCGAGCACCGTGGTCGGCACTTCCTTGACGCCCTGATAGACGTTGAAGAACACGATGAAGAACACCAGCGTCACGCCGAGCGCGACCTTGGACCAGACGCCGAGCCCGAACCACAGCGCGAAGATCGGCGCCAGCACCACGCGCGGCAGCGCGTTGACCATCTTCACATAGGGATCGAACACTGCGGCAACGCGCGGCTGCCGCGCGAACCAGAAGCCGACCAGGATGCCGCCGGCCGAGCCGATCACAAAGGCGAGGATCGATTCCCACAGCGTGATCGCAAGATGCTTCCAGATCACCCCGGTCGAAAACCACTTCACTATCTGGCTGAAGACGTCGACCGGATTGGAAAAGAAGAACGGCGGCAGCAGCACCTTGCCGAAAACAGGCACGGTGGAAAAGACCTGCCACAACGCCAGCGTGACGACCGCGACCAGGACCTGCAGGGCCAGCAATGTGACGCGCGACATCAAGCGGCTCCCGCCTGCGTCGACTGAACATAACCCTTCATCACCTCGTCCTTCAGCACGCCCCAGATCTCGCGGTGCAGGGCATGGAAATCCTTCTCCATCCTGATCTCGGCGATGTCGCGCGGCCGCGGCAGCGTGATGCGCCAGTCGCCGATGATGCGGGCGGAAGGGCCGGCCGACATGATCACGACGCGGTCGGCCAGCGCGATCGCCTCCTCGAGATCGTGGGTGACGAACAGCACCGCCTTGCGGTCGGCGGTCCACAATTCCAGCAGCAGGTTGCCCATGATCTGCCGGGTCTGGGCATCGAGCGGGCCGAACGGCTCGTCCATCAAGAGGATTTTCGGATCGCGGATCAGGACCTGCGCCAGCGCCACGCGCTTGCGCTGGCCGCCCGACAGCATGTGCGGATAACGTCCGGCGAAGGCGCCGAGCCCGACCGAGGTCAGCCATTTCTGCGCGCGCGTGAGCGCCTCAGTGCGCGGCGTGCCCCGGATCTCGAGCCCGATCGCGACATTGTCGATCGCGGTCTTCCAGGGGAACAGGGCATCGGCCTGGAACAGGTAGCCGGCATCGCGGTTGAGGCCGGTGAGCGGCTTGTCGAAGATCCGCGCCGTTCCTGCGGCGGGCTTCAACAGCCCCGCGGTGACGTTGAGCAGCGTCGACTTTCCGCATCCGGTCGGCCCGACAATGGCGACGAACTCGCCATGATCGACCGCAAGATTGGCCTGCTCGACCGCGGTATAGACGCGTCCATCCGCCAACCGAAACGCCACCGTCGCACCGTCAAGCGCGACCGCCGTCGGCTCCGTCATCGCCACGATTCCTCCCGAAATTTTCGGAGATGGCTTACCGGTTCGGATCGGCAAGTTCAACGCATGAAGATGCCGCAGGCCGTGGTCACGCGGTTTTCAGGCAAATCGGGTTGCGCATTGCAACAACATCGTCGAGGCTGCAGCCCAAAGCGACGGACAAGGAGATCATCATGCGGATCGCAGTGGTAGGCGCCGGGGGTGTCGGGGGCGGCTTTGGTGCGGCTCTCGCGCATGCCGGGGCCGACGTCACCTTTATCGCGCGCGGCGCCCACCTCGCCGCCATGCAGAGCGAGGGCCTGAAGGTTCAGGGCGGCCGCGGCGAAACCCATCTGGTCCCGACCCAGGCGACCGACGATCCCGCACGCGTCGGCCCGGTCGATGTCGTGCTGTTCTGCGTCAAGCTGTGGGACGTCGAAAGCGCCGGCGAGCACATCAAGCCGATGGTCGGTCCCGATACCGCGGTGATCCCGCTGCAGAACGGCATCGACGCGCCCGACCGGCTGATCCCGATCCTCGGTCGCAACGCCGTGATGGGCGGCGTGGCGCAGATCTCGGCCTCGATCATCAAGCCCGGCGTGATCAACCAGGTCGGCACCTTCATGCGCATGATCTTCGGCGAACTCGACGGCCGGATCACGCCGCGCGGCAAGGCGCTGCTCGAGCTCTGCCTGAAGGCCGGGTTCGATGCGACGCTGAGCGAGCAGATCAACACCGAGCTCTGGATGAAGTTCGTAGGTCTCGCCACCAATGCCGGCATGACCGCGGTCACGCGCCAGCCGATCGGCAGGCTGCGCGACGATCCCGATCTGCGCCCGCTCTTTGTATCGGCTTGCGAAGAGATCATCGCCATCGCCAACGCCAGCGGCATCAAGCTGCCGCCGGACCCGCTTGCGAAGGTGCTCGACTTCATCGGACACGCGCCGCCGGCGATGAAGGCGTCGATGGCGCTCGATCTCGAGCGCGGCAACCGGCTCGAACTGCCCTGGCTGAACGGCAAGGTGGTCGAGCTCGGCCGCAAGCTCGGCGTGCCGACCCCGACGCACGATTTCCTTTATGCGGTGCTGAAACCCTATGCGATGGGCACGCCTGCGTAGGCAGGCGGCGGGTTGCAGCCGCAGCCCCGCTCACGCATGTTGCGGCGGGGCGAGCGTGGCGACCTGATCGGGATGCACCGTGATGGCCGTGCCGCCATGTCCATCGCTCGCGGCGACGAAGGTGGATGCCATGTAGTTTCCGAGCAAGGCGATGCTGGCGGCGGCGTGGACGCCGTCCGAGACCGTGACCGATCCGCCCGCGCTGTTGCCGGCAAAGCCCACGGTTTGCCCAGCCGCAAAATCGATATTGGCGAAATCGATCGCGTCGGCTCCCGTCATGCCGGCGACGGTGCCGGAGAAGCTGGCGGGGTCGTCGAGCTTGAGCGTTCCGGAGTCTGTTGCAAAGGAGATGTGAGCCGCGCTCGCTGAGGCAAGCTCGAGGGTCTGTCCGGCCGGAATGATCGAGGGATCGCTGATCGTGAAGGCGCTGGACCAGCCGCCCCAGGCGGTGCCGTCACTGGCCTTGATCCAGAGCGTGTCGGTGTCCGATCCGACGTGATAGGCAAGCTGGGAGAGCTGCGAGGCCGAGACGATGTTGTCCTGATTTGCTCCGAGTGCAACGCCGTTCAGCGTGAAGTAGCCGTTCCCGCCGCCACTGTTCCAGACATCATACGATGTCGCGGCACTGCCGAACGGATCCGAATAGGTGAAGAGCGAGGACACCGCGAAGGTCTGGCCTTGAACGGACAGCGTGCTCGAATGGGTCGGGGTCAGAACGGGACCCGTGTCGACCGGCGCAGTCACGGTGAACGCACTTGACCATGCGCCCCAGACGGTGCCGTCGTTGGCGCGGACCCACAGCGTGTCCGAGCCCGAGCCGGATTGATAGGTCAGCAACGCCAACTGGGCTGCCGTGACGTAATTGTCCTGGCTGGGCGCAAGCGGCCAGCCGCCGAGAACGAAGTGCCCGCCACCTGTGCCCGTGTCCCAGACGTCATATTGGGTCGCAGCGCTGTTGAACGGATCGCTGTAGGTGAACAGCGACGAGGCCGCAAAGCTCTGACCGTGAGCTGCAACAACGTTCGACACCGTCTCGACGGGGCCGCTGTCAACCGGAGCGTTGACGGTGAAGGCGCTCGACCACGCCCCCCACACCGTGCCGTCATTGGCCCGGATCCAGAGCGTGTCGATGCCGGAGCCGGATTGATAGCTCAGCGACGCGAGCTGCGCGGCCGTGACGTAATTGTCCTGGCTGGCCGACAGCGCCACTCCGTTCAGAGCGAAGTGCCCGCCGCCTGTGCCCGCGTTCCAGACGTCATATTGGGTCGCAGCGCTGTTGAACGGATCGCTGTAGGTGAACAGCGACGAGGCCGCAAAGCTCTGGCCGTGAGACGCGATGATGTTCGACACCGTCTCTACGGGGCCGCTATCGACCGGAGCGTTGACGGTGAAGGCGCTCGACCACGCCCCCCAGACGGTGCCGTCATTGGCGCGGATCCAGAGCGTGTCGACGCCGGAGCCGGATTGATAGCTGAGCGAGGCGAACTGCGCTGCCGTGATGTAATTGTCCTGACCGGCCGACAGCACCACCCCGTTCAGAACGAAGTGCCCGCCGACGGTGCCGCTATCCCAGACATCGTACTCGACGGCGGGGCTGTTGAACGGATCGCTGTAGGTGAACAGCGACGAGGCCGCATAGCTCTGGCCGTGAGGCGCGATGATGTTCGACACCGTCTCAACAGGCCCGCTGTCGACCGGAGCGTTGACCGTGAAGGCGCTCGACCATGCCCCCCACACCGTACCGTCATTGGCACGGATCCAGAGCGTGTCGACGCCGGAGCCGGATTGATAGCTGAGCGAGGCGAGCTGCGCTGCCGTGATGTAATTGTCCTGACCGGCCGGCAGCACCACTCCGTTCAGAACGAAGTGCCCGCCGACGGTGCCGCTATCCCAGACATCGTACTCGACGGCGGGGCTGTTAAACGGGTCGCTGTAGGTGAACAGCGACGAGGCCGCGTAGCTCTGGCCGTGAGGCGCGACGATGTTCGACACCGTCTCAACAGGCCCGCTGTCGACAGGAGCGCTGACGGTGAAAGCGCTCGACCATGCCCCCCACACCGTGCCGTCATTGGCGCGGATCCAGAGCGTGTCGGCGCCGGAGCCGGATTGATAGCTCAGCGACGCCAGCTGGGCGGGCGTGATGTAGTTGTCCTGGTTGGCCGACAGCGCCACCCCGTTCAGGACGAAGTGTCCGCCACCTGTTCCCTGGTCCCAGACGTCATACAGCGTCGCAGGACTGCTGAACGGGTCGTAATAGGTGAACAGCGACGTGGCCGCATAACTCTGGCCGTGAGCCGCGACGATGTTCGACACCGTCGCGACGGGACCGCTGTCAACCGGAGCAGTGACGGTAAAGGCGTTCGACCACTGCCCCCACACCGTCGAGTCGTTGGCCCGGATCCAGAGCGTGTCTGCGCCCGAGCCCGACTGATAGGTCAATGACGACAGCTGCGCGGCCGTGATGTAGTTGTCCTGATTGGCGGCAAGCGCCACACCGTTCAGAACGAAGTGGCCGCCGCCGGTGCCGGCGTTCCAGACGTCGTATTCAGTGGCTGCGAGACCGAACGGGTCGTAATAGGTGAACAGCGACGACGCGGCAAAGCTCTGGCCGTGCGATGCCGTCATGTTTGCGACCGTCACCGTGGGCCCTTCCGGGACCGCCGTAAATTCGGCCCAGGTGCTCCAGAATACGCCATTGAACGCCCGCACCCACAGCTGGTCGCTCGCGGGACCGAACTGATAGGCAATGTTGGACCACTGTGAGCCCGCGACGTCGATCTCGACCCCGTTCGCCTGCGCCACTCCGCCCACGGTGAAGTGGCCGTTTCCGGTGGAGTCCCAAAGCGCATACTCGACTACGGGCAGTGTACCGCTCGTCACATAGAACATGGACGATGCTGCAAGCGAGGTTTGCACGCGGCCGGTTATGTTGGACGCGACCACCGTCGGCGCGACATCGACGGCACCGGAATTGTCGATGACGAAGTCGCCGTCCTCGCTGGCGATCTGCGTGAGCGATACTTCGAATTGCACATCCCAGTTCTGGCCGGGATAGCTGTTGCCCCATGGATTGCGAACGATGAAATTGCCGGTCGCGCTGTCATAGCCGACAACTCCGAAAGCGTGATCCGGGACCAGCTGGATATTTCCGGCACTGTCATACGTGTACGGAGACGTTGAAGGAATCTCGAGGATGACGTCGTCGCCGCTCGAGAGCGCCGCGATATAGACAGACTTGCTGCTATACCAATTGGACGCGCTGCTCATGTAATAGTTGACGCTCGTCGCGTCGGTCAGATTCTCCAAGACATCGGTCGGAGGATCCGCGGAGATGTTGTTGTAGCTGTTGACCGCCGGGTGCCCGATCTGCCCCGTTGCGCTGAGCTGCGCGTAAGCCTTCTCCACCAAGGCAACCCACATTGCAGTGGGCTGCTCATTGTAGTTGTGGCCATAGTCGAGTTCGGTCCCATTGACCGTCGGAAATACGTCGTTGACGGTTTCCCATGTCTCCTGCCCACCGACATAGAAGCGCACGCCATAGGTGCCGTTTCCATTGTCGACGAACATGGAACTCAGGACCTGAGGATGAAAGACGACGACGTCGATCAATCCCGACATCAGCTCACAATCGCCGTCTGCTCCCTGACAGATGTCGTTGACGGTGGCTGCGCCCGCCGAAGAATACAACGGCCCGACAACCGTGCTGTAGCCCTGCAATGTCCAGCCGTTCGCATCCGGCGGCAAGGTCGGATCCGGAAGATCGGTTCCCAAGAACCACTTTCCGATCAGCTCGGACATCTGCGCCGACGTCGTGCCGACCTGCAGATTGCCTAGCGTGACATGTACCGTACTGCCCCCGGTCCAGGTGGCATTCGCCGGATTGCCGTCAACGAGCTGGAGGAAAAGATGGGAGACATAGTCCGACGTGGAAAGACCGCTGTTCAGATTGGCCGCGATCACTTGCAGCGAGTTCAGCTCATTGGCGGTCACGCTGCCGCGATTGGCGACATCGGCCAGCAAGTTATAGGCTTCGGCGTAAGTGAAAACCCCGTCCGCAGCAAAGTTGAGCATGTCGGACTTGATGCCGCTGTCGACCAGGGAATTGACCCAGCTTGCAGTCATGGATTTCCTTCGCAAGTCTTGACGCGATCTGATTGCTGCCGACCAGGCCGATCCTGGCGAGGGTGCATGCGTCCCGTCGAGACGAATCCAGCAATGAAATATGTAACTATCGCGTTAGTTGTCGCCGAATTCGAGGCGTGTGTCGATCTTGCCGAACGCGGCCGTCAACCAAGGGAACCCGCATTATCGTGAGGATTCGTTAATGTCTGCCTGATACGGCGCCGCGGCCCGCGATGGCGGTTGGGTGCAGCTTCCCCGAGGCGCGGGCCTTGCAGCTGGTGTTCGACGTGCGGGGCAGCCCCGCGTCAGCGCGCGTGATGCCGTCCGCGGTGCGCCCGGCGCGTCGGGGGCGGCGGCGGCGCGAAAAAGGGATTCTCCGAGCAGATCGCGCTCCGGCCCGAGGCGGTGGCCTGGCACTGCGGGATCGAGGTGAAGCTGCAATTGATGTAGTTTCCGCCCTGCCGGCCCTCATAAACATGCATGCACACCGGATAGTTCGGATCGTAGGCCTGCCCGGCGGCAGGTCCGGCCAGGGCGACCGCTGCTGCGGCGATCGCGAACAGTTTCAGGCGCATCGGTCCCTCCTTGTCGTGGCAGGAGGTTCCTCACAACTGCCGGAGTTAGTCAACATCAGGGGCGGCGCGACGGCCATGCGGACCATCACACGCTGACGATGCGGCGACGCGCTAGTTGGCCGGTTGGCGGTGTCGCTTGCCCCGCTCCCTGGGCTGCGTTCTCGGGCCCTTGTAGAAAGGATTGACCGAGCATGTCGCCGATCGTCCCGAGGCCGTTGCCTGGCATTGCGGGAGCGACGTGAAGCTGCAATCGATGTATTCGGGCGTCAGCCGGCCGCCATAGACTTCCATGCACACCGGATAATTCGGATCGTACATTTGCGCGGCGGCGGGCCCGGCGATGCCGATCCCGATGGCGGCGAGCAAGGTGAGTTTCAAGCGCATCGCGTGCTCCTCCAGCTTGGTGCGGACCGCGCTGGCCCGGTTATCGCTGTTCGCCGGCCGGCTTGCCGTCGTCTTCACCCAGACAGCGGATCATGAAGGCCGTCGTGTCCCGCGGCAGGACCTGCGCGGCACGCGCCTTGAGCCGGCATTCGAGCTGCGCGATCTGGCGCGCCCGCTGCCGCTCCGACGGCAGCGTCGATTGCCGCAACCGGCGCAGGGTCATCGGCGAGCCATCCGACTCGAAGCTGAGATCGTACTTCCTGCCGTTCTGGTCGGTGGCAGCGCAAGTGATGGTCGACACCTGCCGCGTGACGAAGCTTCCGACCTGGCGGCAGGAGCCTGTCGACATCTCGACCAGCGGCACCGGCAGTCCGTCGACCCGCGGCCGGTCGCTCGACTTCAGCAACATGCGGTCGACCGCAAGCTCGAACAGATTGTCCTGGGTGCGCTCGGTGCTCTCGCCGGAGAACGAGACGATGTGGCTCTTGTCGGCGGGATCGTCGAGCACCACGGTGAATTCGGAACGGCCGCGCAGGGTGTGGAAATAGGCGACCGCCTTGCAGCTATAGCTGCGGCCCGCAACGGTGACATTGCGGCAGGTGCCGGACATCAGCGCATATAGGTCGACGTCGTAGACCGGGCCCGCGGCAACCGCGAGCGCGGGCCAGCAGACGACGGCAGCCGCAATCAAATGAGCGAAACGGGAGATCATGCTGAAACGGTCGAAGACACGGTCGAATGCGAGGTCCATGGCGCAAGGTCGCCGATTTCCGCCGACTGTGCAACGAGGAAGCAGGCCTAAATGTGGAAGCCCCGCAATCGACCGGGGAACGCAGGGCAAGCCGTGCTGAAAGGCCGCGGCCCTCGCGCCTTGCGTCAGATTTGCGGGCCGGACAGAGTGACCTCGCGCTCCGCACGGAACACATTGCTGTAGAGGTTCGCAATCCACTGGCGGCCGCTTGCCGTCATGTTCAGGCAGTTGATGGCGCCCTGGATGTGCGGCGCAACCATGTTCCAGTAGAACTGCGGATAGCGGTCGACGATATCGGCCGGCGATTCATAGCCGAGCTGGCGGTTGATGCCGACCTCCTCGAACTCATGATAGAGCGCGTTGGCTTTCCTGATGTAGTTGGGATCGCCGAGTTGCCCGATGAAATCCGCCGCCCGCACGATCGCCGCCTCGTCGTCATATTGCTGGCCTTCGGGCGATGGAAACCGCGTGCCCTCGATGTTGCGCGCGACGCGCTCGCGATCGAGCGGCAGTACGGCCTCGAGCCGGTCCAGCACATAGAGCTTCGAACGGTCGACGTGATACGGCATCAGGCCGGCATCCGACGAGCCGCGCGGCAGCACGACCTTCTTGCCTGAGGCATCGATGACGTATCCATCCGGTCCATCGCCCTTCAGCAGGCCGCGCACATAGCCGATGTCGTGCGTCAGGCAGGCGATGATGGTGTGGGTGTAATCCTCCGCGGTGACATGGGTGTGCAGCGCGCGGCCGCGGATGATGTCATGCCCGGCCAGCGTGACCAGCATCGTGTGCTCGACATTGTGGTAGAGCGCATCGCTGTTGCCGATGCATTCCAGCGCGATGCGCGCGGCAGCCGGCAGCAGTTCGCCAAAGCGGGCCTGCGAGGCCCCGAAGGTGCGGCTGACATGGGTGGCGAGAAACTTCTCCAAAGCACCTGCCGCCAACTCAGGTAACGTCATCATCGATGCAGCCCCCGACCGCGCAACGTTCCTCACTCGCCCCGATCTCACGTCGTAGTTGGGCAGCAACTATAGCGTATCTGCGGGCGTGCGGCTACGCGCTGGCGGGCGCGTGATTCGTTCAGCAGTACTATCCCGGTCTTGCCGGCTGTGACACCAAAGTCGCTGATAATGGCATGAACCGTGCATGATTCGGTTCAGACCGGGTTAATCCTACGGATAAACACCATCATGCTCGTTACGCTCGTCGCCATCCTCTGCAATGCTCAGCTCTGCATGGAAAAGGTCGTCACCAACAGCGACCAATCCGGCATCACCATGGGCGCCTGCGCCGTGAGTGCCCAAATCGGCATCGCCGACTGGCTCGCCAAGGGGCCGTATCACGATTGGCGCTTGCAGAGCTATAAGTGCATCATGGGCAAATACGTACCCAAGAACGAAGTGTGATGTGCAAGGTGTAGGACCTCACACAGCGAGCCGTCCGGCCTCAGCTGCGCATCGAAGCAAACATCTTGTCGAAAAGCGCCTCTGCTTTCGCGCGCAACGGATGGGCCTCGCATTCGGTCGCAAGCGCGATGCAGGCCTGCAAGGTGCGCACGAGTGGAGCCCGATCGTCCTCACTGGCCGCAGGCGCGATCACGGCTTCGTAATACAGAGCCTCGGCCTCCAGTCCGCGAAACCCCTGCTGCCGGGCTGTATTGCGGGCGTCGCGGACCATTCTCTGTGCGTCGGCCAATTCACCTCTCCGGCTCAGAGCTACGGCCAGAAACGCCGAGCTGCGCACGACGGTCGAGGTGTAGCCCACCGCCCGCGCGGTCTCGCGTGCTTCCGATAGAATGGCGCAGGCCTCATCCACCCGGTCCTGCTCGAGGTAGGCCATACCGCGCTGGCTGCCGATGACCGGAGCGAAAATTCGCACACCATGCTCCTGCGCCAGTGCAAACGCATCATCGAGCAAGATCGCCGCAGCCGCCGGATCCTGACGTGCCAGGATCAGGCTGCCGCCGCTATAGGCGGCCGCAACACGGTCGAACGGACGTCCGCTTTCATCGGCGATTTCATCCGCCCGCCGCTGAAACGCACCAGCCAACTCGAATTCCCCGAGCGCCGTGTGCGCGATCGCTTTCATCATGCAGCATACCAGCAGCAGATATTTTGGCGTGGTCCCGATCGGCGCGCTGGGCTCGGGTCCCATCAATCGAGCGCAAGCACGTCCGAGCGCCTGTTCGGCCTCGCGATAGCGGCCGCACAGATGGTACGCTTGGCCAAGACCATATTCGGCAAGATTGAGCCATCCGACATTGCCCCATTCCTCCGCGAGATGAACCACCTGCTCGCCGGTGGCGACCGCGTCGACCGCCGCGCCGTAGAAATTCTGCGCCGCCGAGCGGATCGTCATCGCCGCCACCTTGCGCCCGATATCGCCGATGGAATCAGAGCGTCGTTCGGCTTCCTTTCCGAGATCGAGCCATTCTGAAACCCTGCCGGATCCCATGAACGCCATACGCGCCTCGATGCGCAGGTCGACGGCCTCGGCCTCTCGCTCATGGGAAATCGGTGTTCGGTCGAGCGCATCCATCGCGATCTCGAAATGCGTGGCCGCATCGGCAAATGCAGAGCGGCCGACGCATTTCCTGGCGATGACGCGCCCATAGGTGAAGGCCTTCGGCCAATCCTTGGCGCGCGTCGCATGGTAGCAGAGCTTGTCGGGCTCCTCTCGCAGGCTGTCGTCACGTTCCAGCACCGAAAGGATGCGCGTGTGGATCCGTTCGCGCGTGCGCTGGACCATCGTGTCGTAGGTGACCTGGCGTACCATGTCGTGGCGAAACTCGAAGGATTCCCCTGAAACGTCGCCAGCCCTGACGAACAGTTCGGCCCCGTCGAGCGTGGCGAGACAGCTCTGCAACAAGGCATCGGGAAGTTCGGCAGCGTCGCGGAGCGTACTCAACGTCGAGCGCGGACCGAGCGCGGCCGCGGTCTGCATGAGCGAATGCTCCTCTCTCGACAATCGATCAAGACGCGACGCGATCACCCCCTGGATATTGGCAGGAATTCCCAGTTCGTTGATCGGTTGTGCGAGGACCAGCGCACCCCATTGCCCCTGGAGAACCTCGGCCTCCTTGAGGCCGCGACAGACTTCTTCGATGAACAATGGGACATTGGCGGTGTGACGCATGATCCGGCTCTTCAGATCAAGCGTCGTGGCCGAGATTCCCAGAATTGCGTCGAGCATGGCCAATCCTGCCCCCTCCTCGAGGGGCCGCAGAACGACCCGCTCGGCGGAGCCTCGATCAACCCAATCCGGGAGGCCATTGGTCCGGCTGGTGATGATAATCAGCAGATTTCGGACGCGCAGCGACGCCAGGGCGGCCATCGCGGCATCGCTGGCGCGGTCGACCCAGTGGACGTCCTCGATCAGCAGCACCGTGGGCTTCTGCCATGCGAGTTTCTCGATCAGCGCGCAGGTGGCATCGCAGATCGCTCGCCCGCGCAAATGAGGCTCCAGCCGCTCCCAGTGTACGTCCGCGATCGGCAGGTCGAGGACGGCATCGATCGCCGTTCGCATGACCGCGGGCAATCCCGACCGCAAATCGCCGCCGTTGCCGTGCTCGTAACTGCCGTGCGAAGGGCCGAGGACGGACAGTAACAGTCGCTTGAGCGCCGCAAATGGCGAACCCTGCAAATTGGGACTGCATTCGGCCTCGACAATCTTCCAACCTTCGCCCTCGAGCTCCTGAACAAGCTCGTGGACCAGACGCGATTTCCCGATGCCGGGATCGCCGCTCAGACAAACGGTTCGGCCATTGTTCCTCGCGGCCTCGGCAATGTCCTTAAGAAATTCAGTCTCCCGCAGGCGCCCCACGAACCGGGAAACATTGCGTGCCTTGCGCACACGCCAGCTCGACAGATCGCTTGCTCCGACAACCCGATACACCGGGGTCGGGTCCGCGAAGCCCCGGAGGGCCCGCGTTCCCAAGAACTCGAAGCGCACGTGTCCTTCGCAGAGCTTTTGGCAGGCTTCCGACGCGTAGATCTGACCGGCTTCCGCAACCGACTCCAGTCTGGCGGCAAGATGTTGCGCCGCACCACCGATCTCGTAGACCTTGGAGAATTCGCTGGCGACCACATACGTGACGACGAGACCGGAATGGAGTCCGACGCGGACCTGCAGGTTCGGATCACCGAGGCTCTCTACCCGCCGGACCAGCTCGATCGCCGCGTGGCAGGCCAACGGTGCGTGGTTGTCGTCGGCGATCGGCGCACCGAAGACGGCTGCCAGGCCGTCGCCCAGTTCCTTACTGACAATACCGCCGAACTGACGCACGGCAGCGCGCATCGCCGCCAATGCAGGCTCGAGGCGTGATACCGCTTGCTCAGGTTCGAGCTCGGCAATGAGACCCGTCGACTGAACGACATCCGCGCGGAGAATTGTCACGAACTTCCGTTCGCTATCGGGGTCCACCATCCAGCCTGCTATTGCGGTTACGTCGGCAGACGCATTCCGAGCGGATGCTCGGCGGCCCTTCTGACAGGGATGTTAATCAATTGTGACGTAGCCGAACCGGTCGGACAAGCCCCCGCGGGACGTGTCATGTCGACGGGATACCCGTCGTTCGGCGCTCCCGCGGTATTGCCAATCGCGCAACCTTGCGTAGACTTCCCGCGGTAGTGCCATCACGGTTTTGTTTCGAAAGGATCCCCGATTATGCCCACCAAATTCGGCGGCGCGATCTACAACAATCAACAGTTCAAAGATCATATGAACCAGCTCTACCATCCCATCGACGCCATGAGAGCGAGCGTGGCCAAGCTCAAGGCCTCGAACCAGATCCACATGGCGACCATGGAGTACGGGCAATATCAGCCGGTATTGTCACCGCTGAAAGACTGGCCATTCGGGGCCGGCCAGTACTGGACCAAGGAGATGGGGCAAGCCCGTCTCGATCTCACCAACCAACCCAATACGACGCCGCTATCGAAAGACGAGCCCGACGTCATCCCGCTGACACGATGTGCGCTGCTGGACGCCTGCCTTCGCAAGTGCTTCAACTCGGAACCGGATCCGATCTGCATCATTGTCGACGTCGAAGACCTGCCAGCGGGCAGCAAGGTGCATGAGGTCAAGTTGGAATGGGAATACGCGGCCGACAGCACCCGTCCAACCTTGCTCCGGTTCACAATGTGTTGCCCGCCCAAAACATCCTGATCAGGAGGCACCCTGAACAGATCTGCCGCAGCTGGCGCAGCCTCAGACCTGTCGTAGTCGGGCAGCCCGCTGCTCGAAGGCTGCACGGTCGAGCCGCGTGAGGGCCCGGGCCTCGGCGGGAGCAAGATCGAGCTCCCGCGCGACTGCGCCGGGATCGGCGAACAACCGCGCGCGCAATTCGTCGTCCAGCAGCGCCTTTCCAAGCAGCTCCTTCAATTGCCGGCTCGGCGTTGAAAGCGCGTCGACGTCCAATTGCCGTCCCCTTCCCGTCCGCGGGGCGCTACCCGCCCCGGCGGCCGCGCGCGACCAATGACGCTCCGAAACATACTGCCTCGACCGCGTCGAGCGATTTGACACTTGGAACGGCTCCACCCGAGAACCCGAGCAGCGCTGCAAGCATCTCGGCACCTGCCACGTGGTGCAGTACGTCAATCAACCGGTCTGGCGTTCGATCGGCATAGAAGATGCTCCTGGCCGCCTTGAGCAGGCGAACCCCGTCCTTGCGCGACGCCAGGCCCGCCCGCGCCGCACCCTCCATCCAGAATTCGAGATCGACCATCGGCACCGTCATCGCCTTCATGTCGAACGGCGAGTAGACCAGGGCGACATCGGCGTCGCGGCGAACCGCGCTCCGCCGGAAATATTCGTACACCCAGCCGACCCCGATCATGCCGCAGCGGTCGAGCTCGGATGCGCGGAGCGCCCCCATGCTCGAAGCGCCGATCACAGTTTTTCCGCGCGCGAGCAGAGCTAGGATCTCCTTGGGCGACACCGACATGCTCTGGCCGAACTCGCCATCGAGGATCACGATGATGTCGTAGTCATCGGCCATTGCGAGATCACCCCGCCGAACCGGGGGCGCATGGGCGGCAACGGCGTGCTTGCGCAGCTCGGTCTCGGTGATCGATGGACCGGAAAACACGATCATCCTCAGCGAAGCCTGCGGATCGGCCATCGGCGCAGCGGTTTGGTTCATGTGATCTGCCGCAACGCCCGAGGCCCCAGACTCGCACGACCGCCATGCTCGATGAAGAGCGTCCAGGATTCGGCGCGCGGCACGACAACCCGTACCACCGGAATTCCGACCTCCGCCCGCGTCAGATCGAATGCGACGGCCTGATCGAACCCGGCGTTACGCATTCTGTCAATGATGAACTCAACGTCCTCGTTCACGGTGGCATGCGCGCGTGACGGAATCTCGCCAAAGCTGATCGTTGAATGACCGGGCTCCGGTGCGGAGCGCGGAATGGCGGATGCGTAATCCGGGATGTCCTCCCGGCCACCATGAATTCCGGTAACCCGCGATTGCGCAGCTTCGGTCAGGGCGCGGGTCAGCGCGATACGCGCGTCGGGATGGGTGCCGGCCCCGCCATAGGCGACGGCGACACCCGCCGGACCATCCCGTTCGGTGATGATGCAGTCGATCGTCGGAATCCCGATCGCGGACGTCAAATTCCGCAGCTCGACCTCGATGCCGGCGCGCTGCATCTTGCGGACCAGCGCCGCCGACTGACGGGGCAAGCTTCGAAGCGCGATCAGTGGCGCGTCCCCCGGCTCCGGCGATCGGCGGACGTCAAATCCGATCTCGGAGAGAGTTGTGGCCACTGCCGGCCTAACCAACGCCTCCGCCATCGCCAGCGCGGTCGTGTCGCGCTCGATCACCTCGCACAGCGCATGGCAAAGCGCATCGATCCTGGTGTTCCCGGAGGCGAGACCGTTGGTACTCGAATAGAACAGCAGCGCCCCCAAATAGGGACGGTAAGGCGCCAGCAGGCAGTTGACCGGCACGTATGTGGGACGGTGACCGATCAGGTCGAATCCCTGTGCCCACTCCAGGCGCAGCTTCTCGCTATAATCGCGGACCGTCGGCACATGAATGTGAAGCGGGTCCACACAAGCACCTTGCTGGCGCAAATTGGCGTGGGATGCAGCGGTTATCGGACCGTCGTACCATTCGGCCGCATGCCGCTCGATCGCCTCCATCAGCGCACCCGCATGAGCCTGGTCGCGCGTCGTGCCCTTGCCGCTGTAATAGGAGATACCAGGGCCGGCATCGTGCGGCCGCACTGCCGTGAAATTCGGAATGCCGATCCGGTCCAGGTCGGTCACGTCGGCGACCTTGGTGACGCCGATGATATCGAGGACGGCCCGCGCCCGCCGGATCGTGGCGGCCGGCTTGACGGAACGCTCTACGCCGGCGGCGCTGTACTTGAGTTCCCTGGCGCCGAGCCAGTAGTCGTAACTGCACTGATCGGCGCTCATTGCTGCCCTTCGCCGCCCTTCCGTCAACGCTGCCAACAGCATAATAGATCAGATGTGCATGCCACAACCGATCCGGTGATCCGGCGGCCCCTTGGGAGGGACAGGACCGAATGCCCGCAACGCCGCTGATCGCCTACGCGCATGTCGGCAAGAGTTTTGACAATGGTCGCGTGGTGGCGGTCGACGACGTCTCGCTTGACGTCGCCGAGGGTGAATTCCTGGCTGTTGTCGGCGGCTCGGGCTCCGGCAAGACGACGCTGCTCAGGCTGGCCAACCGCCTGATCGAAGCCGACCGCGGCAAGATCGCCGTCGAGGGCGAAGACGTCAGCCGCCTCGATCCGATCCTGCTGCGGCGCCGCATCGGTTATGTCTTCCAGAGCGGCGGGCTGTTTCCGCATCTCACCGTGGCCGGCAATATCGGCATCACGCCAAAACTGCTCGGCTGGCCGCAGGCGGAGATCTCCGCACGGGTCGACGAACTGCTCGATCTCGTGCGGCTCGACCGAGCCCAACATCGCGACCGCCTGCCGCACGAGCTCTCCGGCGGCCAACGCCAACGCGTCGGCGTCGCGCGTGCGCTGGCTGCGAAGCCGCGCATCGTGCTGATGGACGAGCCGTTCGGCGCACTCGACCCACTGACGCGCGACGCGCTCGGTGACGACTATCGAACCCTGCATCGCGAGCTCGGCCTGACCACTGTCATGATCACCCACGACATGACCGAGGCGCTGCTGCTGGCCGATCGCGTCGCGGTGATGCGCGGCGGCAGGTTGCTCGCTCTAGGCACGGCAGCGGAGCTTGCGGCCAACACCGACGCCTATGTCGGCGAACTCCTGCGCACGCCGCGGCGACAGGCCGAGCGCCTCGGCGCATTGCTGCCGCGGGACGCCTCGGCATGAGCGATCCACGCTGGAGCGAGGCGCTTGCGCATCTGCCTGATTACCTCGGCAATCATGTCCGGGTCAGCGTCGCCGCGCTGGCGCTCGGGCTTCTGATCAGCCTGCCGCTCGCGATCATCGCCCGCAACCGGCCGGTGCTGCGCGGCGCGCTGCTCGGGCTTGCCAGCATCGTGCAGACGGTGCCGGGTCTGGCACTGCTCGCGCTGTTCTATCCGCTGCTGCTGGCGCTCACCGCCGTGACCGCGGCATGGTTCGGCTTCAGCTTCTCCGCCTTCGGCTTCCTGCCCGCAGTGCTGGCGCTCGCGCTCTATTCGATGCTGCCGGTATTGCGCAACACCATCACCGGCCTGTCGGGCGTGGATCCGGCGGTGCTGGAGGCCGCCGAGGGCGTCGGCATGACGCCACGGCAATCGCTCACCATGGTCGAATTGCCGCTGGCGCTGCCGGTCATGATGGCGGGGATCCGCACCGCCGCGGTGTGGGTGATCGGCACCGCGACGCTGTCGACGCCGATCGGCCAGACCAGCCTCGGCAATTACATCTTCGCGGGTCTGCAGACCCAGAACTGGGTGTTCGTGCTGTTCGGCTGCTTCGCCGCCGCGGTGCTCGCGCTTGTCGTCGACCAGCTGCTTGCGCTGATCGAGAACGGCCTGCGCAATCGCAGCCGCATCCGCGCCGCGCTCGGCGGGCTCGGCATTGCGGCGCTGATCGCGGCGACGCTGGTTCCGGCGTTCGCACGTCCGCTGGCGCGCTACGTGGTCGGCGCCAAGACGTTCACCGAGCAATATGTGCTGTCGGCGCTGATGGCACAGCGGCTGCAAGCGGCCGGACTGCCGACGACGACCCGCGCCGGCCTCGGCTCCAACGTGATCTTCGATGCGCTCGCTGCCGGCGATATCGACGTCTATATCGACTATTCCGGCACGCTGTGGGCCAATCAGTTCCACCACAGCGACATCAGGCCACGCGCCGAGCTGTTGAGCGAGTTGAAGACGACGCTGGCGAAGCAGGACATCACGCTGTTCGGCGAGCTCGGCTTCGAGAATGCCTATGCGCTGGTGATGCCGAAGAGGCGTGCCGATCAGCTCGGCATCCATTCGATCGCCGACCTCGCCTCACACGCCGCGACGATGTCGATCGCCGGCGACTATGAATTCTTCTCGCGGCCGGAATGGGCCGGCATCCAGAATGCCTATGGACTGACGTTCCGAGCCCAGCGCACGATGCAGCCGGATTTCATGTATGCCGCGGTCGCCTCGGGCGAGGTCGACGTCATCGCGGGCTACACCAGCGACGGGCTGATCGCAAAGTACGACCTGGTCACGCTCGCGGACGACAGGCACGCCATCCCGCCCTATGACGCGATCGTGCTGCTGTCGCCGAAGCGGCGTGACGACGAGGCGCTCAAGGCGGCGCTGCGGCCGCTGCTCGGCAAGATCGGCATTGCCGAGATGCGCGAGGCAAACCTGCGCGCGTCGGGCAACGACGCATCATCATCGCCCGACGCCGTGGCACGCTGGCTGTGGGAGAAGGTCGGGTCGCGCTGAGCGGCCCTGCGCCCTACGCCCTCACCTCTTGCCGCTGGAACAGGACGTAGCCCGCGACGAACAGCACGATGGTGCAGGCGATCAGGCCGACCGTCTGCGGCCAGGCGATCATCACGCTCTGGCCGAACGGCAGCGGGGCGCCCATCACCGCGCCGCGGATCTGGTCGAGGAACACCGGGCCGAGCGTACGCGTGGTCGGCGACAGCACCGCCAGCATCGCCTCGCCAAACAGATCGTTGGGCGAGAAACGCTGCAGCAGCTGGGTCCAGATCGCGGTGCCCGGCGTGTCGAGCCCGAGCGCGGCAAAGCGCGGATCGGGCGGCACGATGGCTTGCGCGATCGCCGGCGCCAGCATCGGCCACAGCACGGTGAGGAACAGCCAGATCCCGAGCGCCACCAGTGCCGCGGTCGCCGGCGAGCGGAACACGATCGAGAGCAGCATCGCGAGCGACAGCCACACCCCGGCATAGAAGATCGCGATCACCAGGAAGGCGAGCGAGCGGGCAATCTCCTCGCCGCCCGGCGGTACGCCAAGGAAGATCAGGCCGAGCCCGATCACCAACAGCCACAGCGCGGTCAGGCTGATCGCGATGGTCGCGAGCCCGGCGAGATATTTGCCGAGCAGCAGCGCATCGCGATAGATCGGCTGCGCGAGGATCCGCGACAGCGTGCGGCGGTTGTGCTCGCTGTTGATCAGGTCGAAGCCGAGCCCGATCGCCATCAGCGGGATCAGGAAGCCGAGGATGGCGACAAAGGACGGCAGCGGCGCCTGGCTCACCGTGAACAGCCGCAGCAGCAGGAACGGATCCTCCGCGGTGTTCTGGCGCAGCGCCGCGATCGCCTCGTAGAGCGCCGCCATCGCTGTGACCACGATCAGAAGCTCGAGCATCAGCATGCGGACGCTCGAGATGTTGTCCGACAGCTCCTTGACGAAGACGGCCCCGACACCCTGGAATGCTGAACCTTCACGCCGCATCGCGCACGCCTCCTGACGGGGTGGCCTGGAAATAATGGGCGTAGATCGCCTCTAAGCTCGGCTCGTCGACCGAGAGCCGCCGCAGCGCGCCGTTGGCCGCGACCACCGCGCGCGCGGCGTCGGCGCGGACATCGCGGTCGGCGGTCATGCGGAAGCGATCGTCGGCCAGCGTCTCGACATTGCCGACGCCCGGGATCGCCGCAAGCCGCCGGGCAATCCCGGCGCCGTCGGCCTCGACCTCGACGACGAAGCCCGCGCCCAGCACCTGGACCGAGAGCTCCGCCACCGAGCCCATCATCGCGATCTTGCCGGCGCGGAACAGCGCGACACGATCGCAGACGCGCTGGACCTGGTCGAGCATGTGCGAGGACAGCAGCACGGTGACGCCCTCGGCCTTCAACTCCCTGATCAGGTCGAGGAATTCGATGGTCGCCTGCGGGTCGAGACCCGAGGTCGGCTCGTCGAGGATCGCGATCTCGGCGCGCTTGACGATGATCTCGGCAAGCCCGAGCCGCTGCCGCATCCCGCGCGAGAAGGTCGCAACCCGCTTGTCGGCGACATCGAGCAGACGAACCCGGGTCAGCGCCGCCGCGATCCGCCGCGACCGTTCGGCCACCCCGAGCCCCATCAGCTTGGCGGCGTAGGCGAGGTTCTCGACCGCGGTCAGATGGTCGTAGAAGCCGACGGCGTCGGGCAGATAGCCGACCCGCCGCTTGACCTGTAACGGCTGCCGCGCCGGATCGAAGCCCAGCACGCTGACCCGGCCGGCCGAGATCTCGGTGAGCCCGAGCATCATCAGGATGGTGGTGGTCTTGCCGGCGCCGTTCGGGCCGAGCAGCCCGAACACCTCGCCCTTGGCGATGTCGAAGTTGATGGCGTCGACGACACTGGTGTTGCCGTAGCGCTTGGTGAGATCGCGCGCTGCGATGACGGCCTCCGGCCGTGGCGCAGTGCTGGGGTGCTGCTGCTCGCTCATCGCCGTCCGAACCTCGCGACGGCGCCCAGCATCAACAGCAGCGCGATGCCAATCACGCCGGCCCCGGCCATGCCCCAGACGGTGGACGTGCTCACGGTGACGCGGAACTGGCTCGACGCCGTCTCGCCGCGCGAGGTGGCGCGCATCCCGACCTGGTAGTCACCGGCGAGCGACTTGTCGCTCGGCGTCACCAGCGCCTGCACCTCGGTATCCTTACCGGGCACCAGCCGCTCGATCTTGGCGGGCTGGAACGTGACCTTCCAGCCGCTCGGCGCCGTCGCGGCGAGCTCGATATTCTCGGCCGGCGCGGTGCCGCTGTTGGTGACGACGACCGGGATCGTGCTCTGCTCGGCGGCGACCGCGCGCGCGCTGAGCAGCCCGTCACGGCCCGAGAGCTGAAGCTGCGGCTGACCGGCGACGTCGAGCGCCACCTCGGTCTGCGCGCTCGCATCCTCGGCGTTGACCGTGACCTTGACCGGGAAATGCCCGGCATCGATCGCGCTCGGCGGCCGCACCTTGAGCTTGATATCCTTGGACTGCCCGGCATCGATCGGGATCGAGGACAGTTCCTGCGTGCCATAGGCCTCGGTGAACGAGGTCTCGAAGTTTTGCGGCGCCGCAGCCGCGAAGCTTGCGACGAGGTTGCGGCCGCTGTCGTTCTTGATGGTCAGCGTGTACTCGAAATTCGATTTCGGGCTGCCGCGCAATTCGGGGAGCTTCGACGACACCGTCAGCTTGGCCGGCAGCTCCTTGGCGAGCGCGACCACGATCGGCAAGCTTGCCTCGCTGCCCTGCCCTTCGGCCGTCACCGTCAAGGTCTGCTCGGCGAGCGAAGCGTTCGCGGGCACGTCGAGCCGAAGCTGCAGCGGTACGCTGGAGTCGGGCGCAGGCATCGCGGCCGCAACCGGCTGTCCGCCGCCGAGCAGCGTCGCGGTCCAGCCGCTCGGCACGCCCTCGACCGAAAGCTTGTAGCGCTGCGGACCGAGATCGTAGTTCTGCAAACGCAGCGAGATGTTGGAGGTGGTGCCGGGCCTGATGGTGACGGCCGGATAGTCCGTCATCATGTAGAGCCCCTTGATGTCATGAGGCGGCTCGGCGGCGTAGGCTGAGGGAATCGCAAGGGGAACAGCAAGTCCGAAGGCGGCGACAAGGCGCGCAACATCGAGCGCTCGCATGGGCAAACACTCCTGCAAGAAGGGCGGGATTGGTTGATTTGACGCTGCGCGCCGATGAACATCGTGGCAACGGCGCGACCGATCATCGAGCCAATCGTGACGAAATCTCGGCGAGGCAATTACAAATGAGTAATGCACGCGGTTTCGCGCAGCCGACCTTCGTCTACCGACGTTAGTCTAGTTCGTGACGCGATCGCCTTGATGTGCGGATCAGCCGTTGCGGCTGCGCATGCCGCGGCCGGAACGTGCCGGCGCGAAGCTTGCTCAAAGTCCCTTGATGATCCCCGCGTCGATCAACAGGCGGTTGAAGCGGCGCGCTTCTGCGCCATCCCTGCAGGAATAGAACGCGCCGTTGCAGCGAAGCATGATCGCCTTCTGCTCCTCGAACGAGGGATCGAGCGGAATGCCCGCGGCCTCCTGAATCACCAGCGGCAGATAGGCCGCATCGATCGTGTCCATCACCGCCGGGCTCTTCACCGGCTCGAAGTTGATGGCATCGATCGCGTAGTATGTTGCGTAGTAACGCGGGTCGTAGTCCATCAGCTTCTTGCCGATGCCGGCCTCGTCGAGCTCGGGATCGAGCAGCTGCGGCGAGAACTCCGGCTGGTGATCACCGTAGCGCACGATCAGGAACGGCTGCGCCGGGAACTTCTTCTTCAGCGCCGCGACAAAGCCGGCATAATCGTTGGCGCTCATGGCCTGCCGGCGCAGATATTCATCGACCGACGGCGTGTTGCCCGGCCGCTTCCACTCCGGCAGCAGCTCGGGACGGAATTTCGTCTCCCACGGGAAATGATTGGCGGCGAGATAGACGAAGGTGAACAGCGGCGCACTGAGCGTCTTCTGCTCGGCCATCAGCTTCAGCGCCTTGTCGTAGAAGAAGCTGTCGGGCTCGACGTCCTTCACATGCAGATCATGCGCGTCGTAGAAATGCTGGATGCCGGTCGTGGTCTGGAAGCTGCGCGCACTCATGAAGGCGCCGAACGCCGGATACAGCGACAGCGTATCGTAGCCGCAGCGGCGCAGCGCCAGCGGCAGGCCGCGCTCGACCCGGCCCGACGCGATGCGGGTGACGAAATAGGCGAACCGGCCGAACGAGCGCGAGGACAATCCCGCCAGCACGTTGTACTCGGTGAACCAGCTCGGCCCGCCATTGCTTTCGGCGAGGAATTTGCGTTCGACGCCGTCATAGGACTTGAAGTGGTTGCCATAGCCGGGCGGCACTTTGACGCCGGGTGCTGTACGGATGTCGAAGCTCGATTCATCATGGATCATGATGATGTTCGGCCGCCGCCCGGCGGGATGGCAGGCTTCGACCAGCGGCATCTTGAGCTGATCGCTCGCCGAGGGATCCGACTCCATGAAGCCATAGGCGACGAAGTCCGACACCGCAGTCACGCCGGAGCGCGCGAACTTCGACAGATAGCCGTCGTCGTAATAGCCGCGCCAGGCTTCTTCCGGCCAGGCGAAGGCGTAACCCGAGAGCGCTGCGGTGCAGGCAAGGCAGGCGGCCGCGGCCGGCAGGCGGCGGATGCGGAACGGATCGAGCCACCACAGCGCGTACATCAAGGGCAGCGTGACCAGGCCAGCTCCGATGATCGACCAGCGCAGGTTGGGGAAGATCGTCAGCAGGAACGCCGCGGTGTCGCGATCGATCACCATCAGGTCGACGAAATTCGCGGTCATCTGCACCACGTCGTGCTTGAACCGCGACAGCAGCACCAGCACCACGACCAGCGTCAGCGACAGCGCGCCCGACAGCGCCGGCCGGCGCAGCAGCGCGATGAACAGGAAGTTGAGGATTCCCCAGGTCAGCAGGAAGCAGAGCCGCGAGCCGAAATCGGTCTCGGTCCGCAACATCAGGATCAACGCGCCGAGATGCGGTGCGGCGACCGCCATCAACCGCCAGATGCCGATCGCGGCAAGACCGCCGGCCAGTGCGGCAACGGAAGAGTTTTGCTGAGGCGCGGGCGCCATGGGCGGGACGCAATACTTACCCGGCGCAATGCCACGGCCTTGACTGGCAAAGGCCAGGAGGCACACCGCACAGCCGGTGTCTGCGCCGTGTCATAAAATCGTAATTGAATCGTCATGAACGCGCAATGAATTTGCCCGCCCCGCCCGGCGCAGCGCGTCTCAGACCTTGGCTGAAGGCACAGCCCGGCCGGCGATGCCCGCGATGAAGAGGTCGACGACATCGGCCGCCATCTGCTCGACCTCCGCTTCGCCGACGCCCCAGCGCGGCATATGGCCGTCGATGTGCATCCGCGCAAAACCGTAGACCAGCGCGCGGCCGGCGATCTGGACCTGCTTCAGGTCGCGCCCCCCGAGCTGGCCGGCGGAAAATGCCTCCGCCAGCGTGCGCTCGGTCAGGCCGATCAACTCGGCATTGTCGCTGGAGACGCCGGCCGAGCGGTCGTGGTCGAAGAAGCGGCGGCTGGAGATGATCTCGAAATGGGTCGGGTTCTTCATGGCCCAGCGCAGATAGGCGATCCCGAGGCAACGGAAGCGGCCGAGCGGATCGCCTGGCGGCGCATCCGCCAGCGCCGCCTCGATCTCGGCGCGGAAGCGGCGCTGCGCCTCCTCGGCCACCGCATTCATCAGGGCATCACGGCTCGGGAAATGCCGGAACGGCGCCCCCGGTGAAACCCCGGCGCGGCGGGCGGCCTCGCGCACGCTGACCGCCTCCGGCCCACCCTCGCCGACCAGCTGCATGGCCGCATCGATCAGGACGCGGCGGAGGTCGCCGTGATGATACGGCCTGGCCGCCGCCGCTCGCGCTGGACGCGGCTTGGCGGGTCGGCGTCCGGCAGGCGGAGTTTTGGCGGGGCGACGCATGGGAAATGCTCTAGCATCACCCACTCGTGAATGTAAGCACCGATTACACGGATTGACCGCGCGCGATTGTGAAATGTAACTGGTGATTACATCAAACATCGGGAGGCGGGACATGACAACGCGGCGGAACTGGTTCGAGGGCTGGCGGCTGTTCGGCCTGCTCACGCTGACCCTGATCGGGCTTTCGATCTGGATCGCCGCGATGCGGCAGTTCGAGGTCGAGGGCGTGCGGATGGTGATCCGTTTCACGGCGCGGACTTCGCTGCTGTTGTTCTGCCTCGCCTTCTCCGCCGCAGCGCTGGCGCGGCTCCGGCCGAGCGCCTGGACGCACTGGCAGCGCCGCAACCGCCGCTATCTCGGCGTCACCTTCGCGGCGTCGCACGCCATCCATGCGGTCGCGATCACCGCGTTCGCGATGCTCGATCCGGCCGGCTTCACGGCCGCGACCTCTATCGTCTCCTACATTTTCGGCGGCATCGGCTATCTCATCATCATCGCGCTGACCGCGACGTCGTTCGATCGCACGGCCGCGCTGCTCGGTGCACACGCCTGGCGCAGGCTGCATCTGATCGGCGGCTACTATCTGCTGCTGCAGTTCATGGTGTCGTTCGGCAAGCGTATCCCGGAGATGCCGCTCTACGCACTGTTTCTCGTGCCGCTCGCCGCAGTGTTCGCGCTCAGGATGATCAGCATGGCCGCCCGGCCGGCGCCACGCGAGGCGCAGGCGGGCTGAGATCAAGCCAGTTCACACCAAATGAAACTTGCGGCCGAGCCGGCGATGAACCGACAGCACCGCACGATCGACGTCGCTGATCAGGCTGTCGCCGAGCACGACGTTCGGAATCTCCCAGTTGCGCCCGATCTGCGCATCAGGCAGCGCGGCGACCGCCGGCACGCGCGCGGTCTCGCAGCCGGGCTGCGCGCGCAGCGCCTCCTCCGCAAGCTGGGTCAATTCGTCCAGGTTCTTTCCGTCGGTCATGAGCTCGGTCCTGACTCCGGAAGATGGCTCACTGATGGCCGAGATTCTCCAGTTCCTTGGCCCGGACTTCGGTCATGCTGCGCATGCATTCGCCGGCATCGAGCCGGGCGATGGTGCCCTCGCCGAGGTCGTAATACAGGCAGTTGGCGTCGCGGTACTGGATCCACAGCCGCTGCGCGGTGCGCAACTGCTCGCGCTGCTTGTCGCCGGCGGCATCCTTCAGCGCCTGCTGATAGGCGACGTTCATCCGCTTGTCCCACTGCGCAGTCTTGCCCATGAGACACTCGACCATCTGGTAGGTGCTGCCGTCGCAGGATTGCTCGGGATCGCCCTGATCGCCGGCGAAGGCCGAGGAAGCGGCGATGATGAAAGCGGCCGCTACCAGGGGAGTGAGCCTGCACGCGCCTGTCGCGAGAGCCGATGTCATGCCGCCTTCCCTTTCCGATTGGTCCTGCAGCCGGACCATATATGAGTGCGCCCACGATGCATCCCGTTCACGTCACGCCGCACCCCGGCTGGCCTTCCCGATCCGCGCAGGATATTTCATGAGCGTGGAGGCACCATGCGGCGCAACCTGACGCCCGTGATCATTCTGGCCGTGGTCGGCCTGCTCGTCGGCGGGCTGTTTCGCTATGCCTTCGATCGGCCCAACGAGGCGTCGGTCGCGAACTACGTCCGCAGCGCCATTGAGGGCGCCGCCATCACCCTGATCGTCTGGGCCACGCACCTCTATCTGGCCGCGCGTGGTGGCTGGCTGCGGCAACGGCCGCTCATTGTCGAGTTGCTTGCCCGCTCCGTTATCCTCGCCGTCACCGTCGCGGTTGCCGCGATTGTGCTGGAGGTCGTGCTCAACGAGCACGGGATCGACACGAAATTTTTCCGCGAAACCTTCCTGAAGATCATCGGCGTCTCCCTGCTGCTGTCGATCCCGATCACAGCGATCTACGAACTGGTCCGGATGATCGGCGGACGGACGCTGCTCAATGTCGTGCTCGGACGCTATCGCCAGCCGGTGCGCGAGGAGCGCGTGCTGCTGTTTCTCGACCTGGTCGGCTCGACGACGCTGGCGGAACAGATGGGCGAGCTGCGCGTGCAGGAGCTGTTGACGCGCTTCTTCTCCGACATCGACGCGCCGATCGTGGCGCATGGCGGCGAGGTGCACGCCTATGTCGGCGACGAAGTCATCGTGACCTGGCCGGTCGACGCAGGCCAGCCGCTGCGCTCGCTCGGCTGCGTGTTCGCGATCGCCGATCGCCTCGCCAAGCGTGCCGACTATTATCGCAAGCAGTTCGGCGTGGCGCCCGCGTTCCGGGCCGGAATGCATGCCGGTCCGGTGGTCGTCGCCGAATGCGGGGACTCGCGGCGGCAGATTGCCTATTTCGGCGACACCGTGAACGTCACGGCGCGGTTGCAGGCGCATTGCAAGGAGGCTGACCGGCCGCTGCTGATCTCTGGCGAACTGCTTCGCCTGCTGCCGTCGGAGCTGGATTTTGTGGTCGAGCCGCTCGGCTCGACGCAATTGCGCGGCCGCGCCGCATCGATCGATATCTTCGCCGTCGCGCAGCGCGCATCGTCCTAAACGATCTCTTAAAATGCAGCCGCGTCGGCGGCTGCATCGAAAGCGCGAATTGAATCGTATCCGGTCGCGGCCCGTTAAGGATGGCAATGCACACCGTATTTGCACCGGGTTCCACCTTAACGCAGGTGTAAGACCGCGCCCTGCATGGTGCCCGGACAGGGTCATTCAACAAAAACAAGGTTGCCCATCGATGGCGCAACAGGCGTCACAATCGATTATTGCCGAACTCGAGGATGCGGTCCGGGACGGGACATCGGCCAAACGCGTGCAGACGCTGCGGCAGGTCACCGATCTGTTCCTGAACGACGGCGACCGCCTCAACGATGAACAGGTCAAGGTGTTCGACGACGTGCTCTGCCTCCTGGTGGCGCGCGTCGAGACGCGGGCACGGGCCGAGCTCAGCAAGCGGCTCGCGCCGCTCGACTACGCGCCGTTTGACGTGATTCATCACCTTGCCTGGGACGACGACATCGGCGTCGCCGGCGAGGTGCTGACCCACTCCAGCCGCCTCTCAAACGCCGCACTGCGCGAGATTGCCAGCAGCAAGGGCCAGGACCATCTGTTCGCGATCTCCGCGCGGGAAAACCTGCCGGCATTCGTCACCGACGTGATCATCGATCGCGGCGAGGACAGGGTGATCCGGCGCCTCGCCAAGAACGCCGGTGCGGAGTTCTCCGACAAAGGCTATTCCACCATCGTCGCCCGCGCCGAAGGCGACGACGAGCTGGTCGAGATCCTCGGCCTGCGCATCGACATTCCGGCCAAGCTGCTGCGCGACCTGCTGCTGCGCGCCAAGGAGACGGTGCGCGCCCGCCTGCTCGCGATCGCCTCGCCCCGGGCCCGCGAGGAGATCAGCCAGGTGCTGAACGACATCGCCCAGGAAGAGGCCGCGGCGCCGCGCCGCAACTACGGCATCGCCGAAGAGCTGGTCAAGCTGATGAAGCAGCTCAACGAGCTCGATGATGTAGCGGTCTACAAATTCGCCGAGCAAGGCAAGTTCGACGAGGTCACGGTCGCGCTCGCCGTGCTCAACGACATGCCGATCGCAATGATCGAGCGGCTGATGCTCGGGCTACGCTCCGACCTGCTGCTGATCCCGTGCCGCTCGGCAAAGCTGAACTGGCCGACGGTCGAAGCCATCCTGCGCAAGCGGCCGCTGCCGCATGCCATCGACCACGCGACGATCGAGATCGCGCAGCGCGATTACCGGCGGCTGTCGCTGGAAACCGCCCAGCGCACCGTGCGGTTCTGGCAACTGCACAACAGGATCGAGAAGCAGCCGATGGCGGCGGGTTAATCGCCGCCAGCGTTTTCACAACAAAGAAAAAGGGTGGGCAACGCGCCCACCCTTTTTGTTGTATCACCGTGTCATTCCGGGGCGCCTCGAAGAGGCGAACCCGGAATCTCGAGATTCCGGGTTCGGTCCTGCGGACCGCCCCGGAATGACAGGCTTCGCCTGTCAGTTCTTGCTCTTGTCGACGAGCGCGCCCTTCTTGATCCAAGGCATCATGTCGCGCAGCTTGGCGCCGACTTCCTCGATCGGATGGGCGGCGAGCTTGGCGCGGGTCGCCTTGAACGAAGTCTGGTTGACCTTGTTTTCCAGCATCCAGTCGCGAGCGAACTTGCCGCCCTGGATGTCGGCGAGCACGCGCTTCATCTCCGCCTTGGTCTCGGCCGTGACGATGCGCGGACCGGTGACATACTCGCCGTATTCGGCGGTGTTGGAGATCGAGTAGTTCATGTTGGCGATGCCGCCTTCATAGATCAGGTCGACGATCAGCTTCACTTCGTGCAGGCACTCGAAATAGGCCATCTCGGGCGCGTAGCCGGCCTCGACCAGCGTCTCGTAGCCGCCCTTGATCAGCTCGACCAAGCCGCCGCAGAGCACCACCTGCTCGCCGAACAGGTCGGTCTCGCACTCTTCCTTGAAGGTGGTCTCGATGATTCCGGCGCGGCCGCCGCCGATCGCCGAGGCGTAGCTGAGGCCGAGGTCATGGGCGTTGCCCGACGAGTCCTTGGCGATCGCGATCAGGCAGGGCACGCCGCCGCCGCGCTGATATTCCGAGCGCACGGTGTGGCCGGGGCCCTTCGGGGCGATCATCAGCACGTCGAGGTCGGCGCGCGGATCGAGCAGGTTGAAGTGCACGTTGAGGCCGTGGGCGAACACGAGCGCCGCCCCCTTCTTCATGTTGTCGTGCAGGTGCTCGCGATAGATGTCGCCCTGCAGCTCGTCCGGGGTCAGCATCATGACGAGGTCGGCCCACTTGGCGGCTTCGGCGACTTCCATCACCTTGAAGCCGGCGTTCTCGGCCTTCTTGGCCGAGGCCGAACCCTTGCGCAGCGCGATCGCCACGTCCTTGACGCCGGAATCCTTCAGGTTCAGCGCGTGGGCGTGGCCCTGGCTGCCGTAGCCGACGATGGCGACCTTTTTGCCCTTGATCAGGTTCAGGTCGGCATCGCGATCGTAGTAAACTCGCATCGTGGTTTCCTCGTTTGAAGGGGGCCAAAATCGGCCGATGAATCAGGCTTTCGGAAGGTCAGAACCGCCGGGCGCCCGCGAATTTCCGGCGTTGTCTAGAGCATTTTCCCGCCCAGGGGAAACCCTCATCTCGCATGGCGCGGTGCGGCATCATGCGTCCATGAAGACCGGGTAGAGCGAGGCCAGCAGCAGGATGGCCATCACCACATTGAAGGCGCGGATCGCCCGGGGCGAGGTCAGGACCGGCCGCAGCGCGGTGCCGAACAGCGCCCAGACGATGCAGGACACCGTCCCCAGGACCAGGCTCAGGCCGACCTGGATCGCGATGTTCCAGGGGAAGGCGGCAATCGCCGCATAGGCCGTGATGGTGCCGATCACCATCACCCAGCCCTTGGCATTGATCCATTGGAACATGGCCGCGCCCCAGAAGGTCATCGGGCCGCGGCCTGGCCTGTCGTCCTTGTCCGCCGAGGGCGGCTCGGCCATGGCGATGACCGCCGCGAGATACACCAGGTAGGCGACGCCGGCATATTTGAGGATCGTCTGCAGCACCGGATAGGCGATGAAGACGGCGCCGAGCCCGACGCCGACCGCGCCCACCATGAAGGCGAATCCGACCGTGATGCCGGCGATGTGGGGCACCGTGCGGCGGAAGCCGTAGGTCAGCCCCGACGACAGCAGCATGATGTTGTTGGGGCCCGGGGTGAAGAACATCACGACCGCAAACACGACAAAGGCGAACAGCAGCGAGCTCGACATGGTGCCCTCACGCGACTTTCGGCAGCGCTTTTGGACGCTTCGCCAGCAGCATCACGGCGATGCCGCCGATCACCGTGACCATGCCGGCGAGCCGCAGCGGTCCGAATGTCTCGCCGAACACGATGCTGGAGGCGGCGGAGCCGACGAACGGCACCAGCAGCGCGAACGGCACCACCTGCGCCGCCGGGTAGTCCCGGAGCAGCCGGCCCCATAGCCAGTAGGCGATGCTGGTCGAGATGCCGCCGAGGCAGACCACGCAAGCGAGCCCGGTCAGCGACATGTGGCTCAGCGCCTGCCAGGTCGGCTGCGGCCCGTTGCTGATCAGGGTAAGCACCGCCAGCGGCACCGCGGCCGACAGGCACAACCAGGCGAACAGGTCGAACATCGGCGCGGCGTGCGCCTGCCGCAGCAGGAGATTGCCGATCGCAAAACTGATCGGGCAGATCATCAGAATGGCAAAGGCGGCGACGCTGAAGTCATAGCCGACCGTGCCGCAGATCATCAACAGACCGAGCGCGGCGATCGCGACGCCGATCACCTGTGGCCGCGTCGGCATCTCGCCGAAGGCGATCGCCGCGAACGCGATGGTGAACAGCGCCTGGCTCTGCACCACCACGCTGGAAAGCCCGACCGGGACGCCATGCGCGATCGCAAAGGCCTGCGCGAGGAACTGGCCGAGGAACAGCGTGGAGCTGATCGCGATCAATAGCGGCCAGGGGAGATTAGGCTTGCGCAGGAACAGGCAGGGCAACGCGGCGATGGCGAAGCGCAGCGTTGTCATGAGCTCCGGCGAGAACTCATTGAGCGCGATCCGGCTTGCGACGAACGCAAGCCCCCAGATCACCGCAACCATGACGGCGATGCCAACATCGGCCGGCTTCATTGTTCTTCTTCTTTTGCTTCCGTTTCGGTCGGGATCTAGATCTGTTCGTCCGGCTTCGGTTTGCGCAGCAGATAGGTGCCGTGCAGCGGCGCATGGTAGTCGGCAGCGACCATCGTGAAGCCGGTCTCGGTCAGCATGCGCTCCATCACCCAGCCGAAGGTCGAGTATTCGTCGCGCATATGGGTCATCACGCTTTCGCGCTCGAAGCCGTGGTTCTTGATCGAGAAATCGGCCCAGCCCTCGACGTCGCGATCGACACCGTCGGGCATGCTGACGAACACCATGTCGCGCAGATAGAAATTCGCGCCGGACTTCAGCGCGTTGAAGATCCGCGACAGCGCCACCGCCTTCCAGAAGTCCGGCAGATGATGCAGCGTGAACTCGCTGACGATGAGATCGTAGGAATTCGGCTGATAGGCAAAGGACAACAGCCCGGCCGGCTGGGTCCGGATCTTCGCCTTGCGGTCGCGCGCGTAGATTTCGGCAAGCCCGATCATCGCCGGCGAGATGTCGATGGCGTCGACCTCGGCGCCGATCAGCGCCGCCTCGGTCGCCAGCACGCCGTTGCCGCAGCCGATATCGGCGATCCGCCAGCCCGGCTTGACGCCGAGCATGGTCAGCGCCTGGCGGGCGCGGACATCGCTGTCCTCGCTGACGTCATAGATCGAGGCAACCGCGGTATCGAGACCGACCTGCCGCCGTTGCGTGTAGTACCAGTCGCGCGCCAACATGACTCACATCCCTTCCGGCCCACGCGTGATCGCGGCCACCCCGGTTCGTGACACCTCGACCAGGCCCAAGGGGCGCATCAGGTCGATGAACTGACTGATCTTGGACGAATTGCCCGTGATCTCGAATACGAAGCTCTCGGTGGTGGCATCGATCACCCGGGCGCGGAACGCATCCGCGAGCCGCAGCGCCTCGACGCGGTGATCGCCACCGCCCCGCACCTTGACCATCGCGAGCTCGCGCTCGATCGAGCTGCCGGTCAGCGTCATGTCGACGACGCGGTAGACCGGGATCATGCGGTCGAGCTGATGCTTGATCTGCTGGATCACCATCGGCGTGCCCGTGGTGACGATCGTGATCCGCGAGAGGTGTTTCTGGCTCTCGGTCTCCGAGACGGTGAGACTTTCGATGTTGTAGCCGCGGCCGGAGAACAGGCCGATCACGCGCGCGAGCACGCCGGGCTCGTTCTGCACGAGCACGGACAGGGTGTGCGTCTCGTTCGGATCGTGACGCTCTTCGAGGAAGTAGGCGGATGCGGGCTGGTTCATGGTCGTCCCCTTACATTCTGTTCACGCCACCGCCCGCTGGGCGGCCGGCGCAGCATCCGTCCCGATCCAGGTCCGGAACAGATCGAAATCGATATTGCCGCCGCTCAGGATCAGGCCGACGCGCTTGCCGGTGAGCCTGGTCTTTTCCTGCAGCGCGGCCGCGAGCGCCGCGGCACCCGCGCCCTCGGCGAGATTGTGGGTGTCGGTCCAGTAGGCGCGGATCGCCTGCCCGACCTCGTCGTCGCTGACCTGCACGATACGGGACGCGCCCTTGCGGATCAGCGCGAACGCGTCCGCATCCGGAATCCGCGTCGCCATGCCGTCGGCCAGGGTGTTGCTGGTCTCGGTGGTCACGATCTTTCCGGCCGCAAACGACAGCGCGTAGGACGGCGCCTCGGTCGACTGCACGCCGACGATCTCGGTCTTCAGGCCGAGCAGGTCGCGCGCCATGATGCAGCCGGAGATGCCGGAGCCCTGCCCGATCGGCACATAGAGGATGTCGAGATCGGGCGCTGACCGGAACAGCTCGAGCGCGTAGGTCGCAACGCCCAGCACCAGGTCGGTGTGGAACGACGGCACCATGTGCAGGCCGGCGAACTGGGCACGGCGCTCGGCCTCTTCGCGCGCGGCCTGAAAGTCCTCGCCATGCTCGACAAGCTCGGCGCCGAACGCATGCATGGCGCGGTTCTTCTCGACCGAGTTGCCGCGCGGCACGTAAACCACCGCCGGCACCCCGTGACGCCCTGCGGCAAACGCCAGGCTCTGGCCGTGATTGCCGCGCGTCGCCGAGATGATGCCGGGCACATCGGGCCGCTCGCGCTTCAGCCGCTCGAGATAGACCAGGCCGCCGCGCACCTTGAAGGCGCCGGTCGGCGTGTGGTTCTCATGCTTGACCACGACCTCGGTGCCGAGCCGCTCGGCCAGCAACGGCCAGGCATAGGCCGGCGTCGCCGGCACCGCGGTGCCGACGATCCTGTGCGCGCGCTCGAGCTCGTTGAGATCAAACATGATCCGCCCTCACCTCACACCAGCGCCTTGCCACCGGAGAAGGCCTTCGCGGTGGCCTCGTCGGTCGCTTCTTCCGGCAGCAGCATCTCGTTGTGCGCCTTGCCCGACGGGATCATCGGGAAGCAGTTCTCCAGCGCGGCGACGCGGCAGTCGAACAGCACCGGGCGCTTGATCGCAATCATCTCCTTGATCGCGCCGTCGAGATCGGACGGCTTGGTCGCCTGCAGGCCGACACAGCCATAGGCGTCGGCGAGCTTGACGAAGTCCGGCAGCGCCTCGGAGTACGAATGCGACAGGCGGTTGCCGTGCAGCAGCTGCTGCCACTGCCGCACCATGCCCATGTACTGGTTGTTCAGGATGAAGATCTTGATCGGCAGCTCGAACTGAACCGCCGTCGACATCTCCTGGATCGTCATCTGCACCGAGGCATCGCCGGCGATGTCGATCACCAGGCTGTCCGGATGCGCCACCTGCACGCCGACCGCGGCCGGCAGGCCGTAGCCCATGGTGCCGAGGCCGCCCGAAGTCATCCAGCGATGCGGCTCCTCGAAGCCATAGAACTGCGCCGCCCACATCTGGTGCTGACCGACTTCGGTCGTGATGTAGGTGTCCTTGCCGCGGGTCAGCTCGAACAGGCGCTGGATCGCGTATTGCGGCAGGATGACATCGTTGTTCTTGCGGTAGGACAGCGAGTTGCGCGCGCGCCATTGCGCGATCTGCTGCCACCACGCCTTGATGTCGGGTTTCTTCGCCTCCGCCTTGAACACCTGCAGCAAGTCGCCGAGCACGTTGCCGCAGTCGCCGATGATCGGCACGTCGACACGGATGTTCTTGTTGATCGAAGACGGGTCGATGTCGATGTGGATCTTCTTCGAGCCCGGCGAGAACGCGTCGGTGCGGCCGGTGATGCGGTCGTCGAAGCGCGCGCCGACGCACAGCATGACGTCGCAATCATGCATCGTCATGTTGGCCTCGTAGGTGCCGTGCATGCCGAGCATGCCGAGCCAGTTCGGACCCGACGCGGGATAGGCGCCCAGCCCCATCAGGGTCGAGGTGATCGGGAAGCCGGTCGCCTCCACCAGCTGACGCAGCAGCTTGGAGGCCTCGGGCCCGGAATTGATCACGCCGCCGCCGGAATAGATCACCGGACGCTTCGCATTGGCGAGCATCGCGACCGCTTTGCGGATCTGGGTCGCGTCGCCCTTCACGCGCGGCGTGTAGGAGATGTGCACGTCGGACTTGCGCGGCGGATGATAGGTGCCGGTGGCGAACTGCACGTCCTTCGGCACGTCGACCACGACCGGGCCGGGCCGGCCGGTGGTGGCGACATAGAAGGCTTCGTGCAGCACCCTGGCGAGGTCGTTGACGTCGCGCACCAGCCAGTTGTGCTTGGTGGCGGGCCGCGTGATGCCGACGGTGTCGCATTCCTGGAAGGCGTCGTTGCCGATCAGGTGGGTCGGCACCTGGCCGGTGATGCAGACCAGCGGAATCGAATCCATCAGCGCGTCGGTCAGCGGCGTCACCATGTTGGTGGCGCCCGGACCCGAGGTCACCAGCACCACGCCGGGCTTGCCGGTCGAGCGGGCATAGCCTTCCGCGGCATGGCCGGCGCCCTGCTCGTGGCGGACCAGGATGTGCTCGACCTCGCTCTGCTGGAAAATCTCGTCGTAGATCGGAAGCACCGCACCGCCGGGATAGCCGAAGACATGCTGCACGCCGTGATCGATGAGCGCGCGCACGATCATCGCGGCGCCGGTCATCTGATTGGGATCGTGGCTCTTGTCGGTCATGGTTCGCTCCGGATGCGCTTGTTTTTGCGCGGCTTTTGTCGGTTCTCGTCAGTTCGGCTTCGGGCAATAAAAAGGGGCCCCAGAGGCCCCATGCACACCGCCCGAATTTGGATGGCAGCTAGCCATCCCCGGCGGTGTGCCTGGGTACGACGGCGATAAGCAGTTTGGTAATAATGTTGCGCACGATACGACCCAGTCTTCCCAAAGGTTGCGCGAACATAGCGGCCAAAGCCTGAATGTCAAGGCAAGGCAAGCACTTTCGCGATTTACGTACTCTACCGGGGTTCCGCTCGTTCGGCGAGTGTTTTTGCGCAGGCGAACGCGCATGGCTGACGGGCGTGCGGGAGGCGGCGTTCGCCCGTAGCCCGGATGGAGCGCAGCGCAATCCGGGGCTTCACCCCGCGGGGAGTCCATCCCGGATTACGCTTTCGCTTCATCCGGGCTTCTGTAACGGGCCTTGGTTAGTCAATCCCTTTTCGCGTCATCCACTCGCCGGGCACTTGC